>NZ_JAYSBG010000023.1:0-22504 GCF_041915505.1 Rhodoblastus sp.
GCGTGCTGCGGCTCAAGGGCGGCGACCCGTTCATTTTCGGGCGCGGCGGCGAGGAGATCGAAAAACTCGCGGAGCAGCGCATTCCCTTCCAGGTCTGCCCCGGCGTGACCGCCGCGGCCGGCTGCGCGTCTTATGCCGGCATACCGCTGACCCATCGCGATTACGCGCAATCCTGCGTCTTCGTCACCGGCCACGGCAAGGACGGCCCGATCGATCTCGACTGGTCGACGCTGCTGCGGCCGCGTCAGACCATTGCGATTTACATGGGCCTCGCCCATCTGGATTATCTGATGCGGGAACTCCTGCGCCATGGCGCCGATCCTGCCAAACCGGTGGCGATTGTCGAAAACGGCACACGCGCCAACCAGATCACGGTGACGGGGACGATAGCCGACATAGCGGGCAAGGCGGTCGCCGCCGGCCTGCGCGGTCCGACCATCATCATCGTCGGCGAGGTGGTGGGCCTGCGCGACAAGCTCAACTGGTATCTCCCCAAACCCCAAACCGATCCGGAGAGCGATCATGGCCACGAATGAGGAGGCGCTCGCCGCGCTGAATGCCGTCATGGGACCCGACGGCCGCACGCCGCTGCCGCAATCGGGCGCCCTGTCCGGGCTGTCGATCCACGACGACAAGATCTATCTGTCGCTTTCCGTCTCGCCCGACCAGGCCAAGGCCAGCGAGCCGATGCGGCTGGCGGCCGAACAGGCCCTGAAGGCCCTGCCCGGCGTGACCGCGGCTTTCGTCGCGCTCACCGCCGAGCGGCCACCGCAGCCTAAACCTTCGCAGCCTCTGACGTCCCACGGCGACGCGCCCGCGCAGGGCCCCGGCCTCGATCACGTCAAACAGATCGTCGCGATCGCTTCCGGTAAAGGCGGCGTCGGCAAATCCACCACCGCCGCCAATCTCGCCGTGGCTTTGGCGGCGCTCGGCCAGAAGGTCGGCCTGCTCGACGCCGACGTGTTCGGCCCCTCGCTGCCGATGCTGTTCGGCGTCTCGGGCAAGCCGAATTTGGCGTCGGACGGTCATTTGCTGGAGCCTTTCGTCAAATATGGCGTCAAGCTGATATCGATCGGCTTCCTGGTGCCAGACGACGCCGCCGTGGTCTGGCGCGGCCCGCTAGTGATGACGGCGATCCGCCAATTGCTGCGCGATGTGGCCTGGGGCGATCTCGACGTGCTGGTGGTCGACATGCCGCCCGGCACCGGCGACGTGCAACTGACCATGGCGCAGAACGCCTCGCTCGCCGGCGCCGTGATCGTCTCTACGCCGCAGGACATGGCCCTGATCGACGCCCGCCGGGCCATCGCCATGTTCAACCAGGTCAAGACCCCGGTGCTTGGCCTGTTCGAGAATATGAGCTATTTCCTGTGCCCGCATTGCGGCGGCCGCACCGAAATCTTCGCCCACGGCGGCGCCAAGGCCGAGGCCGAAAAACATAATGTGCGTTTCCTCGGAGCGGCCCCGCTCGACCTGAAGATCCGCGAAACCTCGGACGCCGGCGCCCCCGTCGTCGCCTCCGCCCCGGACTCGGCTCAGGCGCGACCCTATTTCGAACTCGCCCGCGCCGTTCAGGACGAACTCAATAAGGGCAAACGGCGCGCGCCGGTCTTTTCGGCGGTGTGAGGCGCGGCGATCGGGACATTGCGCGCCTTGCGCCTTTGATGCGACAGAGAGAGGCTGAGCGAATTCGCCCGGCTTCCTTTCGAAGGTCCCCTCATGACTTCCGAAACCTCGTGGTCTTTTGCCCGCCTCGGCCCCGATGACGCCGATCGTTATCTCGATCACCTGATGCGACTTGACGCCGAGGACCGGCGTTTTCGCTTCTTCGAAAATCCGCCTGAATTCATGATCGCGCTGCACGCCGGCGCTGCGACCTCGGACGGCCGGGCCGTTCTCGCCTGCGCGGCCGAAGGCGAAATTCGCGGCGCGGGCGAACTGGTCCCCGATGTGACCGACGCCGCACTTGGCGAACTTGCTTTCAGCGTCGAGCGTCGATGGCGCCGGCTGGGCCTCGGCGCAGCGCTGATGCGAAAGATGATCGACATCGCCCGCGAAAAGGGCGTTGCGCGCCTCGAATTGGAAATTCTTCCCGAGAACGAGGCCATGCAGGCGCTGGCGCGGCGGTTTGCCACGGATCTGGAGTCCCGCGGCGACACGATCGTCGCGAAAATCAGCACGACGCCTCGGCAGGACGTTGTCTAAACGAAAAACAAATTTTCATATTCGACTATTCAAAAACAGTCTTTACAACCCGATTAATCCACCCTACTTATCAACTAAACGATGCTGCAATGCGAAAGGCTCCACCGTGGCTGCGGCGAAGCGAAAAGAAGTCCAGCTCTCCGACGACCTCGGCGAGATCGCGGATTCGGCGCATGGCGCGGCCGATTTTCTCAAGGCCCTGGCCCATGAATCGCGCTTGCTGATTCTGTGCCTGCTCTGTCAGGGCGAAAAGTCCGTCAGTGAACTCGAGAGCCTGCTGTCGCAGCGGCAATCGACAGTGTCCCAGCAGCTTGCGCGGCTGCGACTCGAAGGGCTGGTTTCATACCGGCGCGACGGCAAATCGATCTATTACAATCTCGCGAATGACGACGTGCGGACGATCCTGAAAGCCGTTTACGACGTTTTTTGCGCGAAGCGCGGATCGTCCGCCAAACAACGCCTCAGGCGACATGCTTGATCACGAAACGATAGACCCCGCCATCCGACGAGGATTCAACCAGTTCGTTGCCCGTGGTCCGGCAGAAGGCGGCGAAATCGGCGACGGAACCCGGATCGGTCGCGAGGATTTCTAGCGTTCCGCCAGCCGGCACTTCCTTCAGCGTCTTCTTCGCGCGCAGGATCGGCAGCGGGCAGTTCAGTCCCTTCGCGTCGAGCATCTTGTCAGCCATGATTTTCCCTCTTGGTCGTATCTGAACGGCAGGATCAGATGAACAGGTTGATGTCGGACTTGAGCGCCTTTTCCATATAGGTCGCTGCGCCGCCAAGCGTGACGCCATCGATCAGATCCGACTGATGATATTCGAACAGATCGAGCGTCATCTGACAGGCGATGAGATTGACGTCGGATTCGATCGCCGCCTCGCGCAACTCCTCGATCGAGGCGACGCCCTTCTTCTTGATCAGGTTCTTCATCATGACCGTGGCGCCGGCATCGACGCCGGGGATCATATTGATGATGTTGGGCATGGCCATGTGCATGCCCATGATCGGCATTTTCATTGCCGCATTGCCCAGCGGGGTCACCTGAAGGTCGAGCTTCTTTTTCAGAAGTTCGAGCCCATAGAAGGTGAAGAACAATGTGACGTCGACGCCCATGGCCGCCGCCGTCGTCGCGAGGATGAAGGGCGGATAGGCCCAGTCCAACGATCCCTTGGTGACGATGATCGTCATCGTCTTCGCATTGGTTCCGGCGCTGATTTGTTCGGTCATTGAATGGTCCCTTTCCCGGCTCGGCAGCCGCATTGACGCGGCTCAATCCGTCGAGACGTCCTTGAGCTTTCCGATGCCAAGCATGTTGAGCGCTGCCGATTCATAGAACGGCTCGCTGGTTCCCTTGCGCATCTTGCGGATGAAATATTTCTCGAAACCGATCTTGGCGGCATGAACCCAACGGCCCGAGCCGGACCAGTTGACGTTGCGCGGCGGGATCTGGGGCTGGGCGACGAAGGCGATCCCCGTGTCGCCGAAATCGGCGAGGCAGACCGCATTCCACGAACCCTGGTAGATCGGCTTCCGGCCGCGCAGGATTTCGCCGATATTTTTCGCCGCCGCCGTGACCATGGATTCGATCATGAAGCCGGTCTTGGGCACGCCGCAGGGCACCGGTGTCGGCCCCATCGGCGGAATGGCGACACAGACGCCCACCGCGAAAACGTTCTGATATTTCGGATTCCGCTGATGCTTGTCGACGACGACAAAGCCGCGCGGATTGACCAGACCCTCGATGCCGCGCAACGGCTTGATACCGCGAAAGGCGGGCAGCATCATCGCCATGCCAAATGGCATTTCCTTGGTCGCCTTGACGGAGCCGTCATCGGCGATTTCCTCGACGATCATCTTACCGCTCTCGACCTTCTTCACGCGCGAACTGGTCAGCCATTTGATGTGCTTCTCGCGCAGCGCCCCTTCGAGCAGGCCCTTGGTGTCGCCGACGCCGTCGAGGCCGAGATGGCCGATATAGGGCTCCGAGGTGATGAAGGTCATCGGAACCTGGTCGCGGATCTTGCGGCGACGCAGCTCCGTTTCCAGAATGAAGGTGAATTCATAAGCCGGCCCGTAGCAGGACGCGCCCTGCGCCGCGCCGGTGATGACCGGCCCCGGCTTCTTGCAGAATTCCTCTAAGGTCAGCGCCGTTTTTTCAGCGTGATCGATATGGCAGACCGACGAGGTAAAAGCCTCGGGGCCGAAGCCCTCGATCTCGTCGAACGCGAGTTCCGGGCCGGTGGCGACGATCAGATAATCGTAGCTCAGCGACGAGCCATCCTCGAGCTCAAGCCGGCTGGTCTCCGGATCGATCTTGGCGACTGGAACGGGCTTGAAGTCAATGCCGCGCCGAGAAAAGGTTGGCGCGAGATCGATCTCGACTGATTCCCGCGTGCGCCATCCGACAGCGACCCAGGGATTGGACGGGACGAAATGATAGATCGGATCCCTGGTGACGACGATCAGCCGATCCTCCGGCCGCATTGCGTCCTTCATTTCATAGGCCATGATGACGCCGCCCAAACCGGCGCCCATGATGACGATGTCCGCCATGTCTCTCTCCCCGTCGACTCTGCCGCCGGTCACGGCTCCGCCGATGTTTTTATTATATTAGGCTATTCGAATTTATACGATTGTCGAGCAAAATATAGCGCCCGACCGCCTTTTCATGCGGGAAGCGTCATCCTGCGCAACGCGCGCCTTCCTTTCTTCGGTCAATTGGCGATTTCGGGTATCTGGCCATCGTCGGCGATCCATCCCCCGGAATATTATGATCCAACCACTTGCGTTCGCGCTTTTCACCCGGTCCAGAAGCCAATGCGGCCCGTGGACCGCAACCTGTCGTTACATTCGCCTTATCGCGGCGCTCTTCGATCAGAGCGCGAATTTGATCAGTCCGAGCACCGTCACGCTGATGAAAGCGGAGGCGAACAGGCCGAGCGCGAGCGGACGGACGCCAGCGGAAAACACGTGGCGCAGGTTGGTGTGCAGGCCCATCGCGGCCATGGCCATCGACAGCAGGAATGTCGTCCCCGCGCGGATCGGGCCGCTCACATCGGCCGGGATCGCGACCACGCTGTTGAGCGCCGCCATGGCAAGGAAACCGATCAGGAACCACGGGAAGGGCGGACGGCCGCGCTGGCCGTCGCCGACCCAGTTCATCCGAACGAACAATTCGCCGAGCAGGATGATGACCGGCGCCATCATTGCGACGCGGGTTAGCTTGGCGATCGTGCCGACCTGAAGCGCTTCGGCCCCGCCCTGCGCGGAGGCGAAGACCGCCTGCGCGACCTCATGGACCGAGGAGCCCGCCCATAGGCCATATTGTGCTTGCGACAAGTGCAGCGGGGCGGCCAGAGCCGGATACAGGAACATGGCGATGGTGCCGAACAGGGTGACGCCGGCGACCGCATAAGCCGCGTCGTCATCCTCGCCGCCGGTCGCGGCCTTGGCCGCGACGATCGCCGAAGCGCCGCAGATCGAGGTGCCGACGCCGATCAGCAGGGCCAGGCCACGCGGCACGCCCATGAGCCGGCCGACGATCATGGTCGCGGCGAGGGTCGCGAGCAGACCCGTCGCGATGATCGCAAGGCCGCCGAAGCCGACGTCCGCCGCCTGCTGGGCGGTGATCTGAAGCCCGATCAGCACGATCGAGAAGCGCAGGATGCGGCGCAGCGAGAAATTGACGCCATCGGCCGTCCCCGCGATATTCCCCATCGTGTTGTGGATCGCGGCGCCGATCAGGATCGCGAGGATCATCGGGCTGAGCTTGTCGACGCCGGGAATCATCCGCAGGGCATAGGCGAGCAGAGCGATGCCGCCAGTCAGGGCGAGGCCCGGAGCCAGCGACAGAATCGCGCTCTTTTTCTTGCGCGCGCTCGGTGTCGCGACGTTGACTGTCGTCATGTGACGCCTGCCTTCTTCAGTTCGTCACAGTCTCAAACATTCAAATATTTCTATCAATCGCTAAATTCCGATTGAATCGTTCGATATTATCGATCATTCGTCGACCGACCTCCCAGCAGCCCAGTCGGCCATCAACTGACCCCATCGGTCTGCCGTCGCCGCATCGATCTCGAGAATCGTGTAACGGCCGCCTTCCCGGATCGTCACCCGAAGCAGCGTCATCCCGCTCTCATAGGCGATTTCGTCGAGGCGAATCCTGCGGCCATAAGGCGCCTGGATTTCACCGATGTCGCGCTTCGGCGCCTGGCTCATCGGCCGGGGGCCTCGGCGTTATAGAAGGCCTGTTCCAGTCGATGCTCCCATTTGCGCGGCGTGTCCGGATATTCGGGCTTGATGTCGAAATAGAGATGGATTTCGCCGTCGCGGGCCGCCTGCACGACCTTCTGCTCAAGCTCGGAAAATGTCGTCATCTGCGGGTTGCCGATGATCAATTCGCTGATGCGGGCCATGGGTTTTCCTCGTTCGTCTCGATCCGGTTATGGAAACGGATGCGGCACAGCAGTCGCGGCGAGCGGCCATCGTCCTGAAAGGCGGAACGATCGTGCGGCACATTGTTGCAGAGCACGCCCTGCCCGGGCGCAAGTCCGACGCGGCGCGCCAGAGGTTCGGCCTCGATCAGCGCGAGCAGGCGCTCGGCGGCGGCGCGCGTCTGCGCATCGCGCCATTCGACATATTTCTTGCGCGCGGTATAGCGCATGGCCAGCGCGCCAGACGAATCGAGGAAAAAGACGGGGCCGGCATTGGCGGCGCGGACACGCCCCGAATCGTCGGCGGCCTCGGGAATGATCATGGCTTGCGGATGCATCAGCAGACGCACGGCCTCGGCGTCATCGTCCCGCAGGCGCAAATAGGCTAGCTCATGATCGAGCAGGCGATTCTCGCCGCCTTCGGACGCAGCGGCCGCGCAATGCAGGATCATGCCGCGCACGCAATGCGCCGGTCCGTGATAATTGTAATAGCCGTCCGTGTGCCAGACGATTCGCCGATTCGTATAGGGGATATAACCCGCGCGACCGCCCATGCGAGCGACTTCGATCCGCACGACGCCGTTACGATTGGCCGAGCGATGGTCTTCGACGGCGCGCAGGTTGAAAGCGCTCGCAAAGGCCAACAGCCACGCGTCGACGTCGCCCGGCGTGCGGCGCCACTCGTAAAGCGCGTAATTGGTCGCGGCGATCCGGTCGAGCAGCGCCTTGCGCTCTTGCGCCAAAAGGGCGTTCGGATCGCCGACGGCCACGGGCGCCGCAGTCGCCGCCGCCTCGGCTCTTTGCAACTTCCAGCCGCGCCAGCGACGCCACGACTCCTCCTCCTCAAGGGCGAAAACGGCGGGCCGCCAACCGTCGCCAAACATGCCATCCCCATGATAGTCATCTGTTTTTTCTTGATTTTGAGGCGAATGCGAGAAAATCTCCATTTCCCTCTCCTTCATCTATTCTCATATTCGCATTTTCTGTTATGATCGCAAGAACCAAAAAACGAAGCGGCTCAAATCGCCGCGCAATGCAAGCGCGAGGCGAACGGCTTTGCCCGTAACGCCCCAAGGGAGGGTAGTCATGTCGCAGGACGATTCCATGCGTTCGGAAAAGGGCGGCGCGTCGACGCCACAACATCCGACGCCGCTTCTCGACGAACTCGAAACCGGCCCGTGGCCGAGTTTCGTCACCGGCCTGAAACGGCTGCGCGACAATACGCAAGCGCAATATGCGCCGATGATGAACGATCTGCTCGGCCAGCTTGAACATTCATATGAGGAGCGGCTCGGCTTCTGGAAGGGCGGCACGGTTTCGGTCTTCGGCTATGGCGGCGGCGTGATCCCCCGTTTCTCGGAAGTGGCTGCGAAATTCCCCGCCTCGAAAGAATTCCACACCCTGCGCGTCCAGCCGCCGGCGGGCATGCATTACACCACCGACGTGCTGCGCCAGCTCTGCGACATCTGGGAGCGTCACGGCTCGGGCCTGATCGCCTTCCACGGCCAGTCGGGCGACATCATGTTCCAGGGTTGCTCGTCCGAGAATGTCCAGCCGGCCTTCGACGAACTCAACGAGATCGGCTTCGACCTCGGCGGCGCCGGCCCGGCGCTGCGCACGTCGATGAGCTGCGTCGGCCATGCGCGCTGCGAGATGTCCTGCTATGACGAGGTCAAGGCGCATCGCGAGGTCATCAATGAATTCCTCGACGAGATGCATCGCCCGGCTTTGCCCTACAAGTTCAAGTTCAAATTCTCGGGCTGCGGCAATGATTGCGTGAACGCCATCCATCGCGCCGACTTCGCCGTGATCGGCACATGGCGCGACGATATGAAGGTCAATCAGGACGAGGTGAAAGCCTATGTCGGACGCGTCGGCCGCAAATATGCGATCGACCATGTCATCGCCATGTGCCCGACCCGCGCGCTCTCGCTCAACGACGACGACACCCTCGACGTCGACAACAAGAGCTGCGTGCGCTGCATGCACTGCCTGAATGTGATGAACAAGGCGCTCGCGCCGGGCGACGAGCGCGGCGCGTCGATCCTCGTCGGCGGCAAGCGCGCGCTCAAGGTCGGCGACCTGATGGGCATCAACATCATCCCGTTCTTCAAGCTCGACACGGACGAGGATTACCAGAACCTCGTCGCGCTGGCGCGACGCATGCTCGAATTCTTCGCCGACAACGCGCTGGAGCACGAGCGGATCGGCGAGACGATCGACCGCATCGGTCTGCCCATGTTCCTCGAAGCGATGGAAATCGAGCCCGATCCGAACATGGTCAACCATCCGCGCACGTCCTGCTACGTCCGCACCGACGATTTCACCGACGAGGCCGAGAAATATTTCGAGCGCAAGGCCCGCGAAGCCGGCCTTAACGTCGCCGCCGACTGAAGTCTCGAACGACCCAATAACAGGCGTCGCGAAAGCGGCGGCGCCATAACCAGTCATCCGGAGGAAATTCCATGAGCAGCGCTGCCGCGATGCGCCGTCCCGACGAGACCGGCGTTCCGGATCCCTTCCCCTATATGCATCCGCTGATGAAGAAGAATTACGGCGCCTGGGCCTGGCACGACCGTCCGCGCCCCGGCGTGCTGCATCACGTTGCGAAAAGTGGCGACGAGATCTGGACCGTGCGCGCCGGCACGCAGCGCCAGATGGACGTCTTCACCATCCGCAAGCTCTGCGACATCGGCGACCGTTTCGCCGACGGCCATGTGCGCTTCACCACGCGCTCGAACATCGAATTCATGGTCTCCGCTCAAGCCAAGGTTCAACCATTGATCGACGCGCTCGGAGCCGAGGGCTTCCCGATCGGCGGCACCGGCAATTCCGTATCGATGATCTCGCACACCCAGGGCTGGCTGCATTGCGACATTCCGGGCACGGACGCCTCCGGCGTCGTGAAGAGCCTGATGGACATGATGCACAAGGAGTTCATCCGCGAGGAAATGCCAAATCGCGTGCGCATCACCACCTCCTGCTGCCAGATCAATTGCGGCGGCCAGGGCGATATTTCAATCAATGTCCAATATACCAAGCCGCCGAAGATCAACCACGACCTCGTCTCGAAAGTCTGCGAGCGTCCCGCTGTCGTCGCGCGCTGCCCGGTGGCGGCGATCCGTCCGGCGCTGGTCGACGGCAAGCCCTCGCTCGAAGTCGATGAGCAGAAGTGCGTCTGCTGCGGCGCCTGCTATCCGCCCTGCCCGCCGATGCAGATCAATGGCGCGGACTCGACCAAGATCGCGGTCTGGGTCGGCGGCAAGCATTCCAACGCACGCTCCAAGCCGACCTTCCACAAGCTGGTCGTCGCCAACCTTCCGAACAACCCGCCACGCTGGCCGGAGGTCGAGGAAGTCGTCCGCACGATCCTCTATGCCTACAAGGACAATGCGAAGGACTGGGAGCGCCTCGGCGAATGGATCGAACGCATCGGCTGGCCGCGCTTCTTCGAGCTGACCGGCTTCGCCTTCACCAAGCACCATCTCGATACCTGGGCCGGCGCCCGCAAGACCATGAACATGTCGGCCCACGTGCATTTCTGAGCGGTTTTGGCCGGGCGAGGCTCCCCACGACGCCTCGCCCGGCTGCCGGAACGGATTTTCGGACCTTGTTCCATCTCATTGCGCAAATGCACGACACATTCGAATGCGTCGCGATGAGACGGCTCCAGTCATTCAGCCAGTGAGGTCGCCTTGCGCTTCGCCATCCAGATCAATGAAGGGCCCTATACCCATCAGGCGTCCGACACCGCTTTTCAATTCGCCAAGGCCGCCTTGGCGAAAGGGCACGAGATTTTCCGCGTGTTCTTCTATCACGACGGCGTCAACAACGGCACGCGCTACACCGTGCCGCCGCAGGACGACCGCAACCTCCAGAAACTCTGGAGCGAACTCGCCGAGGCCCACAAGCTCGATCTCGTCGTCTGCATCGCCGCCGCGCAGCGGCGCGGCATTCTCGACGCCAACGAAGCCAAGCGCCAGGGCAAGGACGGCGACAATATCGCGCCCGGATTCCGCATCTCGGGCCTTGGCCAACTGATCGAGGCCGGCATCCAGTCCGACCGTCTGCTCGTGTTCGGCGATTGAGGCCGGATCTCGTTCATGAGGCCCGGCTAGGAGCGAACGCCATAGGGCGTAAGACGCCCGTCCCGGACGGGCTAGGGCCGAGCTGACGCGAGGGTTAAAAGACAGAGATAAAATCATGACCGACGAACAGGTGAAAAAGAAATTTCTCTACATCAACCGCAGGGCGCCTTTCGGCACCATCTACGCGCTGGAATCGCTCGAGGTCGTGCTGATCGGCGCCGCCTTCGAGCAGGACGTCAGCCTCGCCTTCCTCGATGACGGCGTGTTCCAACTGATGAACAACCAGGACGCAGCCGCCGCGGGCATGAAGAATTTCTCGAAGATCTATCGCGCGCTCGGCGACTACGAAGTGCGCAAGCTTTATGTCGAGAAGGATTCGCTCGATCTGCGCGGGCTGACGGTCGATGACCTGATGCCGATCACCTACGAAGACGAAGAGGACGACTATAACGAAAAGCCGTCGCTCATCTTCGTCGACAAAGCCGAAATGGCGAAGCTGATCGCCGACCAGGACGTCGTCCTGAGCTTCTGAGGCCACTTCATGTCCACTCTGCACACGGTCAACAAATCGCCTTACGAACGCAACGCGCTGAAGAGCTGCCTCGATCATGTGTTGGCCGGCGATCGCGTTCTTCTGATCGAGGACGGCGTCGTCGCGGCCCGCAAGGGCGGCGCCTTCGCGCAGGCTCTGGGCGACGCGGGGCGTCAATGCGCGGTCTATGCCCTGGCGCCGGATCTCGCCGCGCGAGGCATCGGCCCGAGCGACCTCATGGAAGGAATCGAAACCGTCGATTACGGCGGCTTCGTCGAACTGGCGGCCAGCGCCTCGCGCGTCTGCTCATGGCTTTAATTTGCGACCCCTCGGGAGAAGAGAATGTCGGGTTATCAGGTGAATGGTTCGGTCATCGAACATGACGAAGAAGGTTATCTCAAGGACATCGGCCAGTGGAGTAAGGACGTCGCCGACGTCATCGCCCAGGCCGAGAAAATCGACATGTCCGACGAGCACTGGGAAGTCGTGAACTTCCTGCGCGATTATTACGACGAATATCAGATCGCCCCGGCGGTCCGCATTCTCGTGAAGGAAATGACCAAGAAATACGGCAAGGAAAAGGGCGACCAGAAGGCGCTCTACAACTTGTTCCCCTACGGGCCGGCAAAGCAGGCGTGCAAGATCGCGGGTCTGCCCAAGCCGACAGGCTGCGTGTGATCCAGTCATGACTTGATCCGAAGGGCCGAAAGAGCTCCGGATCGGGAGGAAACCATGTTGACGCTCTTTTACGCGACGGCGTTCTACGCCGCGTCGCTGTGGCTGGTTGCGGCCCTTTTCCGGCGCGTCTGGCTCTATGCGACGACCCCCGCGCCGCTGAAGATTCCGACGACGCCGGCGCCCCTCACCAGGGGCGGCGTCGTCCTGCGGATGCTGCGCGAGGTCACTCTGTTCGAAAGCCTGTTCAAATCCAACAAATGGATCTGGCTGTTCGGATGGATCTTCCATGTCGCGCTGGCCGTCGTCCTCCTGCGTCACCTGCGTTATTTCCTCCAGCCCGTTCCGGAACTGGTCGTCCTGGTCCAGCCCTTCGGCATTCTCGCCGGCTTCGCCATGGTCGGCGGGCTCGCGGCCTTATGGGCGCGCCGGCTGGCAGTCGAGCGCATCCGATACATCAGCGGCCCTTCCGACCATCTGATGCTGGCGCTGCTGATGGCGATCGGCCTCAGCGGCCTGGCCATGAAATTCCTGGCGCACACCGATATCGTCGCTGTGAAGGCCTTCTTCCTCGGCCTGATCTATCTCGACTGGCGCCCCCTGCCCGCCGATCCGGCGTTGCTCGTCCATCTGACGCTGGTGCTGACGCTGATGGTTGTCTTCCCGATCTCGAAGCTGTTGCACGCGCCCGGCGTCTTCTTCAGCCCGAGCCGCAACCAGGCCGACGATAGCCGTGAACGCCGCCACGTTCCGCCAGCGCGGCTCGAATCCACTCCCCGGCGCGCCTGAGGATTTTGACATGGCCGAAGCTGACAGCGACTTCGATCCCAAGGAAAAGGTCCACGGCGACCCCATCGAACTGCCGCAACTCGCCTGCGGCGCGATGGCCGGATCCAAGCCTTTTCCCGCCGCGGCCAATCACCAGCAGCCGCTCGGCTTTCCCGGCGAACTGGTCGAGGATTGGCACGACAAGGCGATTACGAGGCTCGGCGAGCTGGTCGACAATTCGCGGGCGCTTCGCGTTTATCTCGACGCCTGCGTCAAATGCGGCGCCTGCACCGACAAATGCCATTATTTCCTCGGCACCTCCGACCCCAAGAACATGCCGGTCGCCCGCCAGGATTTGCTGCGCAAGGTCTACCGTCGCCACTTCACCTTCGCCGGGAAATATTTCCCGAAACTGGTCGGCGCCGAGGATCTGACCAGAGAGGTTCTCGACGACTGGTATTCCTATTTTCACCAGTGCTCGCAGTGCCGGCGCTGCTCCGTCTTCTGCCCCTATGGCATCGACACCGCCGAAATTTCCATGGCCGCGCGCGACATCATGGACACGATCGGCATGGGGCAGAAATATTCCAACGAGATCATCGGCAAGGTCTTCAATATCGGCAATAATCTCGGCCTGCCGCCCAAGGCCCTGCGCGCGACGCTGGAAGGGCTGGAGGACGAGATCGAGGAAGAGACCGGCGTGCGCGCGCGCCTGCCGCTCGACGAAAAGGGCGCCGACATTCTGCTGGTGACGCCGAGCGCGGATTTCTTCGCTTCGCCGCATATGGAGGGCCTGCTCGGCTACGCCAAGGTGCTGCACGAATCCGGCGTGTCGTGGACATTGTCGAGCCACGCCTCGGAAGCGGCGAATTTCGGCATGTTCATCGGCTCGCAGGAGAATATGCAAAAGATCGCGCTGCGCATCCGCGACGCCGCGATCGAGCTCGGCGTCAAGCGCATCGTCATCGGCGAATGCGGCCACGCCTGGCGCGTCGCCTATTCCTTCCTCGACACGCTGGCCGGGCCATTCGATTTCCTCGACCGCAATTTTCCGGTCCCGCAGCATATCTGCGAATTCACCTATGACCTGATCCAGAACAGCAAGCTCCGCTTTGACAAGTCGAAGAACGACGAGTTCCGCCTGACCTTCCACGATTCCTGCAATGTCGCGCGCGCCTCGCGCATGGGCGACTGGGCGGGCGGCCAGTTCGACATACCGCGCGCGATCCTGCGCACGGTCTGCAACCATTATTTCGACATGGCGCCGGAGACGATCCGTGAGCAGACCCTGTGCTGCGGCGGCGGCGGCGGCCTGTTGACCGACGAATTGATGGACGTCCGAACCAAGGGCGCCATGCCGCGCATGCGCGCGCTTCAGGAAGTCGCCGAGGAAAACGGCGTGACCCATATGGCCGCCATCTGCGCCATCTGCAAGGCGCAGTTCTCCAAGGTGCTTCCGCAATATGGATTCGACCGCGAGGCCATCGTCAGCGTCCACCAGATGGTGTCGAACGCGATCATCCTGACCGGTTCGGTTCAGGCCAAGGAATTGGAGGAGAGCAGCCATGAATGAGACGGCGCCCAAAAAGAACCTCACCTTCCGCCGTTTCAAGAATGGCGAGACGATGTGGGACTGGCCGGACCTGACGGAAAAGATCTTCCAGCAGGACAAGAGCTACAAATGCCCGACCTATGTGCATCGCGCGCCGCCCTGCCAGGGCTCTTGCCCGTCGGGTCATGACATTCGCGGCTGGCTGGCCATCGCGCGCGGCATGGACAAGCCGCCGGTTCCCGGCATGGCCTGGCAGGAATATGCCTTCATCCGCATGGTCGAGGCGAACCCCTTCCCCGCAAGCATGGGCCGCGTCTGTCCGGCGCCTTGCGAAGACGGCTGCAACCGCAACGAGGTCGACGATTTCGTCGGCATCAACGGCGTCGAGCAATATGTCGGCGACTGGGCGATCCAGCACAATCTCAAGCTGCCGGAGCCGGCCGCGCTCGACGGCAAGAAGGTCGCGGTGATCGGCGGCGGTCCGGGCGGACTTTCCGCCGCCTGGTTCCTCCGCCGCAATGGCCATGCCGTGACGATCTTCGAGGCGCATGACAAGCTCGGCGGCATGATGCGCTACGGCATCCCCGGCTATCGCACGCCGCGCGACATGCTGGACGCCGAAATCGCGCGGATCATTTCGCTCGATGGCGTGACCGTAAAGCTGAACACGCGCGTCGGCTCGGACATTTCGATGGACCAGCTCGACCGCGATTATGACGCAATCTTCTGGGCGATCGGCGCGCAAAAAGGGCGTCCGCTGCCGGTTCCCGGCGCCGATGCGCCGAACTGCATCACCGGCGTGGAATTCCTCGACGCCTTCAACCAGGGCTGGGCGCTTTCGACCGCGAAGAACATCATCGTCGTCGGCGGCGGCGACACCTCGATCGACGTCGCCTCGGTCGCCCGCCGCATCGGCCATATTTCCGCGGCGCACGCCCATGACACCGGCGCGGAAACGGGCTCGCTCGGCCATACCGCCCATGATGTCGCCGGCGCGCTGGCGCGCGAGGGCGTCAAATCGACCCTGACCTCGCTGTTCCCGATCGACCAAATGACCGCCGCCGAGCGCGAACGCGAGGACGCCAAGCGCGAAGGCGTCGATATCAAGGGCGGCGTCATGCCGCTCGAAGTGATCAAGAACGACCAGGGCGTCGCCATCGGCCTGCGCCTCTGCGCATGCACGATGAAGGGCGTCGTGCCCCAGCCGGTCGACGGCACTGAATTCGTGCTCGACTGCGACATGATCATCTCCGCCATAGGCCAGATGGCCGACCTCGCCGACGGGCTCGAAAAGCTCGACGGCGGCCGCTCGGCCATCGCCATTGACGGACTCTATCGCGTCAAGGGCATGGAGAAACATTTCGCCGGCGGCGACGCCGTGCGCCCACATCTGCTGACCACCGCGATCGGCCACGGCCGCGTCGCCGCCGAAACCATCTCGCATTATCTCTCCGGCCATCTCGAAGAGAAGCGGCCGAAGGTCGACGTCAACCAGTTCAACCTGCTGGAAGAACTGCACCAGCGCGCGCTCGACCCGGCGCCCTATGACCACAGTCAGAGCCGCGGCACGTCGTCAGGTAGATATGCGATCCACAATTACGAAGACCGCGGCGCCGCCCAGATCATCCCGCACCGCGACCTCTACAAGGGGCACTTCACCTATGTCGCGCGCGAGACGCGCGACGAGCGTCATGTCGACGCCGATCACGTGCTGGGCGATTTCGAGGAGCGCATCGTCGGCTTCAGCGAAGAGCAGGCGAAAAAGGAAGGCGAGCGCTGCATGTCCTGCGGCATGTGCTTCGAATGCGACAATTGCGTGATCTTCTGCCCGCAGACCGCCGTCGAGCGCGTGCCGAAAAAGGAGCGTGCGGTCGGACGCTATGTCCGGACCAATTATTCGAAATGCATCGGCTGCCATATCTGCGCCGACGTCTGCCCGACCGGCTATATCCAGATGGGCCTCGGGGAATAGGATGCGCCCGCTGCGGAACATATTCGCCGCAATCCTGCTCCTGAGCGGCGCCGCCCTCTGGGCGACCGCTCGAGCCGACGACGGCGCCGGCCGCACGCCGACGCCGCACCCGCCGCGCGCCCAGGGCGAGCATTGCGTCGCCGACACCGATTTCATGCGGCGCAATCACATGAAAATGATGATGGCGCATCGTCAGGACGTACTGCACGAGGGCGTCCGCACGCCGCAGTTCAACATTTCCGGCTGCGTCAATTGCCATGCCGTGAAGGGCGACGACGGCAAGCCCGTCTCCTTCGCCAGCCCGCAGCATTTCTGCCGCTCCTGTCACACCTATGCGGCGGTGAAGATCGATTGCTTCGAGTGCCATAATTCGCGTCCCGAGACCGATGGCAAAGCCGCCGCGACCGAAATCGACGGCGAAGACGCCGCCAGGCTCGCTGCATTTCTGCGGGAGACAAAACAATGAGCGCCTGTTCGGGAGGCTGTTCCGGCGGCTGCGGCAAATCTGCCGCCAAGCCCGCAACGGACCGGCGCAGCCTGCTGCGCACAGCGGGCGCTTTCGCCGCCACGCTGCTGGGGCCGGGGGTGACGCTCTACGCCTTCGGCGGCGAGGCGAAGGCGCGACCGCAGAATGAGCCGGCTTCGCCGACGAAGCGCTGGGGCCTGCTGATCGACCTCAACAAATGCAAGATCGGCTGCACCGCCTGCGTCACCGCCTGCAACGATTATAACGGGTTGAAAAGCTCGGGCCTTCCGGAAATCGACGCGCAATGGATCCGCAAGGTCACCCTGCGCGATCCGCGCACGGGCGTCGAGCGCTCGGCGCCGGTGATGTGCCAGCATTGCGCCGATCCGCCCTGTGTCGACGTCTGCCCGACGGGGGCCTCGATGAAGCGCGCAGACGGCATCGTGCTTGTCGACAAGCACATCTGCATCGGTTGCCGCTATTGCATGATGGCCTGCCCTTACAAGGCCCGCTCCTTTGTCCATGAGGAGCACGACGACCAGAAGGTCAACGCGCCGCGCGGCAAGGGCACGGTCGAAGGCTGCACGCTCTGCGTCGACCGGGTCGACGCCGGCAAGAATCCGGCTTGCGTCGACGCCTGCGCACGGGAGGGCGGCGCGATGATCTTCGGCGATCTCAACGATCCCGAAAGCGAGATCTCCAAGGCCTTGCGCGCCATGCCGACCGTGAAGCTGCGCGCCGATCTCGCGGTCAAGCCTGCCATTTCCTACGCCAATCTGTGAAAGTTTCGGGAGAGCGCCGATGGCGCAGAAATATCGCCGCCTGACCTCGCATACGCCGCTGTTCTGGCTCCTTATCGCGCTGCATGTCGTTGCGGTCGCGGCGGGCATGGGCGCGGCGTTCTACATGGAGACGAATGGCCATCATGTGACCGGAATGACCAACCAGATCGTCTGGGGAACGCCGCATGTCTTCGCGGTCTTCCTGATCGTCTCGGCCTCGGGCGCGCTCAATGTGGCGTCGGTTTCGTCTGTTTTCAACCGGCTGAACTACAAGCCCTTCGCCCGGCTTTCCGGCGTGCTCGCCATCGCGCTTCTGCTCGGCGGCCTCGCCGTGCTGGTGCTCGACCTCGGCCGGCCCGACCGCCTGCTCGTGGCGATGACCACCAACAACTTCCGTTCGATCTTCGCCTGGAACATCTATCTCTATACGGGATTCATGGCGATCGTCGGCGCCTATCTCTTCACCATGATGGATCGCCGGGCCTCCAAGAATTACGCGCTCGGCAAGGCGCTCGGTTCGCTGGCCTTCGGTTGGCGCCTGGTCCTCACCATGGGCACGGGCTCGATCTTCGGCTTCCTCGTCGCGCGCGACGCTTATTTCGGCGCGATCATGGCGCCCCTGTTCATCTCCTCGTCGCTTGTCTATGGCCTCGCCTTCACCGTTCTGGTGCTCGCCACCATGTCGCGGGAAACGAGAGCCGAGCTGATGCCGGAGGAAATGATCGTCAAATTCCGCGGCCTGCTGATCCTTTTCGTCCTGACCACAGTCTTCCTCACCTTCATCGCCCATATCGCCAAGATCTACGCGGCGCCCTACCGCAGCATCGAAGCCTTCCTGCTGCTCAATGGCGGCGTCTATCCGGCCCTGTTCTGGATCGGCCAGCTCGCGATCGGCTCGATCGCGCCGGTCGCTTTGCTGGCGACCGCCGATAATGGCCGCAAGGGCCGGGTCGCGCTGGCGCTGGCTTCCGTTCTCATCCTGATCGGCGGCCTCGCCCAGATGTATGTCATCATCATCGGCGGCCAGGCTTATCCTCTCACGATCTTCCCCGGCTACGAGGTCTCGAGCTCCTTTTTCGACGGCGTCGTCGCCGCCTATAGTCCGAGCCTGCCCGAGACGCTGCTGGGCGTCAGCGGCATTTCGATCGCCATGCTGATCGCTACCCTCGCCCTCCGACTGTTGCCCTTCCTGCCGGAGGCTCCGGCCAAGATCGGGAGCGCGGCGCCATGACCCGTTTCTACGTTTCGGCGGCGATTAAATCCTCGGGCAAGACCACTGTTTCGATCGGCCTCGCGGCGGCGATCGCCGCACGCGGGATGAAGATCCAGACCTTCAAGAAAGGCCCGGATTATATCGATCCGATGTGGCTTGCGCGCGCGTCCGGACGCCCCTGCTACAATCTGGATTTCAACACACAGGCGACGGACGAAATCGAGAAACTCTACGCCCACGGCTTCGGCGACGCCGAGCTTGCCCTGATCGAGGGCAACAAGGGCCTTCACGACGGCGTCGATCCGCGCGGCGGCGATTCCTCCGCCGCTCTCGCCAAGCTGCTGCGCGCGCCGGTCGTCCTTGTCATCGACACAACAGGCATGGCGCGCGGGATCGCGCCGCTGCTGCTCGGCTATCGCCAATTCGACCCGGAGGTCGAATTCGCAGGCATCATTCTCAACAAGGTCGGCGCCGCGCGGCAGGAGAGCAAACTGCGGCAGGCGGTCGAGAATTACACCGACCTGAAAGTGCTCGGCGCCATCGGTCGCGATGCAAAACTGAACATAGACGAGCGCCATCTCGGCCTGACGACGCCCAATGAAGCTGGCGAATGCGACGCCGTCATCGCGCATGCCCGCGACGCCGTCCTCAATGGCGTGGACCTCGACGGCCTGATCGCCGCTGCGATGCGGCCTGAGCCGCGCCCGGCCCCACGCCTGCGGGCGATCCCTTCGCCGGACGTTACGCTCGCCGTCGCGCGCGACGCCGCCTTCGGCTTCTATTATTCCGACGACCTCGAAGCGCTCGAGAACGCCGGCGCGCGGCTGGTCTTTTTCGACGCCCTGCGCGACAAAGCCCTGCCCGATTGCGACGGCCTGTTCATCGGCGGCGGCTTCCCCGAGACGCAGGCTGCGGCGCTGTCCGCCAATCGCTCGATGCGCCAAAGCGTCGGGTCCGCGATTGAGAGCGGCCTGCCGACCTATGCCGAATGCGGCGGCATGATGTATCTGACGCGCTCGATTCGCTTTTGCGGCGAAAGTCACGCGATGGTCGGAATCATTCCCGCCGATTCCGTCATGGGCGAACGTCCGCAGGGGCGCGGCCTGGTGAGGGTCGAGGAGACCGCAGATTTTCCGTGGCGTGGATCGGTCGCGGATGCGCCGCTGCCCGCCCATGAATTCCATTATGCCCGTCTGGAAAATATCGCGCCGGACTTGCGCTACGGCTGGCGCATGCGGCGCGGTCACGGAATCGACGGCTGCCGCGACGGGATCGTGATCGGGAACCTGTTCGCCAGCTTCACCCATCTGCGCAACGCCGCGCGCACGCCGTGGACGGATCGTTTCGTCGCCTTCGTCAGGGCGGAAAAGGCGAAACGCGCCGCACCGTTTTCCAGCGGGCGCGCGGCCGCGCGCATGCCGGCGTCTCTGCGCCGCGCCGTTTGACCCCGAGAAAGGACGGATTCATGAGCTACCAGTTCCAAGGCCGCGAAATCGAGACAACTGCCGCCGGCTATCTGGCCGATCCCGAGGATTGGAGCCGGGAGCTCGCCAGCCATATCGCGAGCCTCGACGGCGTCGAACTCGGCCCTCGCCACTGGGACGTGATCGACTATCTGCGCGAGGAATATTTCGAAAACAACCAGAGCACGCCGAACACGCGCACCATCATCAAGGCCATGTCCGACAAATGGGGCGAAAGGGTCGATCAGAAGACTCTCTACGACCTGTTCCCGCTCGATCCCTCCAAACAGGGCGGACGCATCGCCGGGGTCGCGGAAAGCCGCCGCAAGGGCGGCTATTGAGGCCTTCGCGTCGGATAGGCCGGCCCCTCAGGCGACGCCATGGCCAGCCGCCCAGCGCAGGATCGTGTTCGCATCTACCGCGCCCGCCTGCCGCGCCTGCTCGCGCCCGTCGCGGATCAGGATCAGAGTGGGGATCGACTGGATCCGGTAACGCGCGGCGGTCTCGCGCAGGCGCTCCGTATCGACCTTGAGAAAGCGCGCACGGGGTTCGAGGCGCTGGGCGGCGGCGGCAAATTGCGGCGCCATCATCTTGCACGGACCGCACCATTCGGCCCAGAAATCGACAAGGATCGGCAGGGTTGTGCGCGCGACGATCCGCTGAAATGTCTCGTCGTCCGCGGCTTCGATGGCGCCGTCGAACAAAGGCTTTCCGCATCGGCCGCAAGACGGCGGATTTCCCTCCGCCAGTTTGGCGCGGCTCGCCCGGTTGACCGCTCCGCAATGCGCGCACACCACATGAGCATCATTTTCGGCCATCGTCACATCCTTGCCTGTCATTCGCCGCCGGTCACCGGAATCAGCGCCCCGGTCACCGCCGAGGCGGCGTCGGAAAGCAGAAAGGCGATGACGCGCGCGATCGCCACGGGCGGCGTCCATTTCGAGAAATCGGCGCCCGGCATTGCCGCCCGGTTGGCCGGCGTGTCGATGATCGTCGGCAGCACGGCGTTGACCGTCACGCCCACATCGCGCAATTCCTCGGCGAGGCTTTCCGTCAGCCGCGCCACGCCGGATTTCGACGCCGCATAGGCGCCCATGGCGGCGCCCGCTTTCGCCGCCGCGCCGGCGCCAATATTGACGATTCGCCCCCGGCCCGCGAAATGCGGCAGCGCCGCGCCGCAGGAACAAAGCGCCGTGCGGAGATTGATGCGATACATACGGTCCCAGATCGCGGCGCCGCCCTCCGCGAGCGTCGCCATATCGAAGCCGCCGGCGATATTGACCACTCCATAGAGCGGGCCGGATCTTGCGACAGCGGCGTCGATGGCGCGCCGGCAGGCTTCCTCGTCCGCCAGATCGATTCCGGCGAAATCGACCGCCGGATCGCCCCAGTTTTCCGCGCGATCGACGCCCACGACATGAGCGCCGTGTTCGGCGAGCACGGCGGCAACAGCCGAACCAAGCGCGCCGGAGGCGCCCGTGACGATCACCATGCGTCCTTCAGGTTCGCGCACGTTCGGCTCCTTTCGTCAGCAAGGCAAACGCAAATCCCGTTCCGTATTCCTGTGCGCGGGCGCGCAAAATAGTCTCACACTCACATCCGAATTTCACAAGATCCGGGCGAGCCGAAACGAAAAAGGCGGAGCCTTCGCTGGCGTCGCCTTTGGCGGGGAGCCGGTTCAGCTCGCGTCGAAATTGGGGCCACCGCGCATGACCACGTAGATCGCTGGAATGACCAGCACGGTCAGCGCGGTAGACGACGCCAGGCCGAATAGCAGCGAGATCGCCAGCCCTTGGAAGATCGGGTCCGACAGGATCACGGCCGCGCCGATCATCGCGGCGAGCGCCGTGAGCAGAATCGGCTTGAAACGGATCGCGCCCGCCTCGATCAGCACCGCGCGCAGGCCCTTGGAGCGATCGGCGTGGCGCACGAAATCCACCAGCAGGATGGAATTGCGCACGATGATGCCGGCGAGCGCGATGAAGCCGATCATCGAGGTGGCGGTAAAGGCCGCATGAAACAGCCAATGGCCGAACATGATTCCGATAAAGGTCAGCGGGATCGGCGTCAGGATTACCAGCGGCAGTTTGAATGAGCGGAACTGCGCGACGACCAGGATATAGATCCCGACCAAAGCCGCCATGAAGGCCGCGCCCATGTCGCGGAAGGTCACCCATGTGACTTCCCATTCGCCGTCCCAGAGTAGAGACGCCTTTGTCTCGTCAAGCGGTTGGCCGTGCAGCAGGATTTGCGGCTTCGGCACGCCCGGCGGAAAATCCATCTTCTCCAGCGCTTCGTTCACCGCCAGCATGCCATAGAGCGGCGCCTCATAAGCGCCGGCAAGCTCGGCCT
>NZ_JAYSBG010000024.1:0-21184 GCF_041915505.1 Rhodoblastus sp.
TGATCCGTGACGCCGCATTCACCTTCCTCGACGGCGCTCCGCCCGCGCAGGGCGTGGACGCGCAGGGCCATTCGGCCGGGCGCTCGACGCGGATCGAGGCCAGCGTGGGCTATATGGAAGCCGCGCCGGGCCGGCGGATCGACCTGTCCGACGGTCTTTTCACTTTGCCCAATATGGCGGTCTCGCCGGCCGAAATGAATGTCGGCGCCCATGGCCGTGGCTCGCTCGACGTGCTGGGCGAGATCCTGTCGACGCCGGGCTTCGCCAAAGTGGCCAGCCTGCCGCTCGACCCCAAGACCACGCGCGGCCAGTTCGACGGCGAATTCGTGTTCCGCACCAAGCTGCAGCCGGTCTACGACCCGAAACTGGCGACGATCGAGGTCAACGCCAAGGTCGAGAATTTCTTCGCCGACCATCTGGTCGGCAAGGCCGGGCTGGAGCAGGGTTCGCTCGCGGTCAGCCTGCTCGGCGGCGTCACCCGCGTCACCGGGACCGGAAAATTGTTCGGCGCGCCGGCGACGCTGGAATTCACCCGCAGCGACGACCAGCCGCCGAAGGGCGTGATTTCCTTCCCGATGGACGAGGCGGCGCGGGTCAAGGCGGGGCTGAATTTCGGCGCCACGGTCGCCGGGCCGATCGCGGTTCGGATCGCCGGCGATGTCGGCGCAGCGCATCCCCAGGCGCAGGTCGAGCTGGATTTTGTCAAGACCGGCCTGATCTATCCGGTTCCGGGCCTTTACAAGCCCGCCGGCCGCCCGGCCAAGGCGACCTTTTCCTATAAGGAAGACGAGCGCGGCGCCGCGACTCTCGACGATTTCGTCTATGACGGCCCCGGCCAGGGCGCTCGGGGCGTGCTGCAGCTCGCGCCGGAGGGCGGCTTGAGCGCCGCGCGGCTGCCGCAGGTGAAATTCTCGCCGGGCGACAATATGCAGATCGACGCCTCGAAAGTGGGCGACGTGATGAAGATCATCGCGCGCGGCCCGGCCGTCGACGCGCGACCGTTCCTGACCAATCTGACGGACAGCGACGCCGGGCGGGGCGGGCCTTCGACCGATTTCGACCTCGAGCTCTACGCCAATATCCTGACCGGCGCCAACCGGCAGATCATCTCGAACGCCGATCTGCACATCGCCAAGAAAGGCGGCCAGTTCCAGGCGCTTAATATCGCGGGCAAGCTTGGCGGGGACGCCGTGAAAGGCGTGCTGACGCGGCCCGACGCCGGCGCGCCGCTGTTCACGCTCACGACCTCGGACGGCGGCGGACTGCTCGCTTTCCTCGACCTCTACAGCCATATGCAGGGCGGCGCCTTCTCCACCGAATTGCGCCTCGCCGACGGCGGCTTCTCCGGTTCGGTCGATATCGAGAATTTCATCCTGCGCGGCGAACCGGCCTTGCGGAGTTTCGCCACCGCGCCCAATGCCGGGGAGTTCACCAGCAAGGTCAAGATCGACCCCAATTCGGTCTCTTTCGCGCGCCTGCACGCGCAATTGCAGAAAACCGGCGGCCGCCTGCTCGTGCGCGACGGCGCCATCGCCAATCCGAGCATAGGCTCGACGCTGGAGGGCTGGATCGATTTCGACAGCGACACGCTCGACGTATCCGGCACGTTCGTGCCGGCCTATGGCGTCAACAATCTGTTCGGGCAGTTGCCGGTGATCGGCCTGGTGCTTGGCGGCGGCCAGGAGGAGGGGCTGATCGGGGTGAATTTCCGCGTCACCGGCAAGACCAGCGCGCCGTCGCTCTCGATCAACCCGCTTTCGGCCATAGCGCCGGGCTTCCTGCGCAAGATTTTCGGCATCCTGCCGCATTGAGCGGACAAAGTTTTCTTTAAAGCTGCTTGCGCTTTTTTAAATTTCCTTTTGGCCTTGCCGCCCCCAATTTGGCGAAAACGAGGGAGGCGCGCGTGTTCGAGGCGGTGATTTTCGATCTGGACGGCACTTTGGCGGAGACCGAGGAAAGCCATCGGCTCGCCTTCAATCGCGCCTTCGCCGATTTCGGCCTCGACTGGGAATGGGACGTGCCGCTCTATCGTCGCCTGCTGAAAGTGACGGGTGGCAAGGAGCGCATCGCCCATTTTGTCGCGCTGACCGGCGGCGTCGCGGATGCCGAATTCGTGGCGCGGCTGCATAAAGCGAAGACCGATATTTATACCGAGGCGGTCGCGCGGGGCGGGGCGCCCTTGCGTCCCGGAATCGGGGAATTCATCGCGGCGGCGCGGGCGCGCGGCCTGTCGCTGGCGATCGCCACCACGACCTCAATGCCCAATATCGAGGCTTTGTTCGGCGCGACGCTCGGCCCCAATTGGCGCGAAATTTTCCCGATTGTCGGGGCGGGCGACATGGTGGAGCGGAAAAAGCCGGCGCCGGATGTCTATGAGCTGGTCTTGCGCGAATTGGGCATAGCGCCGGAGCAATGCGTCGCGGTGGAGGATTCGCGCAATGGCGTGCTCGCCGCGCGGGCGGCCGGTCTGCCGGTCGTCGCTGTGCGCTCGACCTATTCGAGCGACGACGATCTCTCCGGCGCTCTTGTCGAGCTGCCGGATTGCCGGGGGCTTGATCTCGCCTTGCTGGAGCGCGTCGCGCCGCGCTGACTTATTCGGCGGTCTTGGCGCTCTTGAGGCGGACCGGGCGCAACAGGAAGCTCGGAACGTGGTCGCCCATGCCGATCACCGGCGCGTCGTCCTCGGCCGGACGGCTTCCGCCCCTGCGGCGCTGCGAATCGTCCCGCGCGGCGCGCGGCGCATCATCATTGCGCGGACGCTCGCGCCGGGGCGCATTTTCGCGCGGTGGACGGTCGTCGCGTTCACGCTCGGGGCGTTCGGCGCGCACGCGCTCGGGGCGATCTCCACCGTCGCGCGGCTGACGGTCTTCGCGCTCGCGCGCTCCACGGTCACGCTCCGCTCCCCGTCCACGCTCGGAACGCTCTCCACGCGTGTTTCGGCGTGAGCGGCCCGCGCGTTCGCGGTCGCGCTCGGTATATTCGGCGGGGGCCAGCTCATTGGGTTGCGGGCCGTCCCAGTCGATCTTCTTTTTGATCAGGTCTTCGATCTGGGCGACATATTTGGAATCGTCCGAGGTCACGATCGTATAGGCGTGGCCGCTGCGTCCCGCGCGGCCGGTGCGGCCGATGCGATGGACGTAATCTTCCGAATGGGTCGGCACGTCGAAATTGAAGACATGGCTCACGTCGGGAATGTCGAGGCCGCGCGCGGCGACATCCGAACAGACCAGAATATCCACCGCGCCATTCTTGAAGGCGTCGAGCGAGGCCATGCGCGCCGGCTGGTCCATGTCGCCGTGCAGGGCGCCGACCGGAAAGCCGTGCTTTTCAAGGCTCTTGAAGACGATGGCGACATCGCGCTTGCGGTTGCAGAAAACGATCGCGTTCTTCAGGCCCTCGGCTGAGCGCAACAAGCGGCGCAAAGTCTCGCGCTTGTCGCCGCCGCCGTGGGAGGCGACCAGGGCCTGGGTGATGGTCGAGGCGGTGGTCGCGGCGCGCGCCACTTCGATGCGGACCGGATTATGCAGGAATTGCTCGGTCAGCCGGGTGATTTCCGGCGGCATCGTGGCCGAGAAGAACAGGGTCTGCCGGGTGAACGGCACCATCTTGCAGATCTTTTCGATATCGGGAATGAAGCCCATGTCCAGCATGCGGTCGGCTTCGTCGATGACGAGGATCTCGATGCCGGTCAGCAGCAGCTTGCCGCGCTCGAAAAAGTCGAGCAGGCGGCCCGGCGTGGCGATCAGCACGTCGGCGCCGCGCATGATCTTCGTTTCCTGGTCGCCGAACGACACGCCGCCGATCAGCAGCGCGACATTGAGCTTGTGCTGCGCGCCATATTTGTTGAAGCTCTCCTCGACCTGCGCGGCCAGTTCGCGGGTCGGCTCCAGGATCAGGGTGCGCGGCACGCGGGCGCGGGCGCGGCCTTGCTCCAGCCGGGACAACATCGGGAGCGTGAAGGCGGCGGTTTTGCCGGTGCCGGTCTGCGCGATGCCGAGCACGTCGCGGCCGGCAAGGGCGAGGGGGATGGCCTGCGCCTGGATCGGCGTGGGGCTTTTATAGCCGGAATCTTCGACGGCGCGCAGCACCTTCTCGCTGAGGCCGAGTTCGGAAAATTGCATTAAAGGTTCCAAGACAGAGGTTTGTACGGATCGCGTCTTTCACTGTCCGGACGATCTCCCGCCCGGACGAAAAGGCGGCCCTAAACCGCCGTTCACAATGGACGCCGTTCGGCCGGAGCGGGGACGAATTTCCCGGAACGGGCCTTCCTTGCCGCAATGCTTGCGCAGGGCGGCGCCGAAGCCCCATCGCTGACGGACCTGAGCCGTGGCGGCGGGCGCGCGCGAAGACTGAAACGCCGCCCGGACCATTAGGCCAAGCGGCGGCAAAGTCAATGAATATCTGTCGAAAACGTGGCGGGAATCAGTGAGTGCGGCTGTTGTCGACGCAAGGATTGAGCTGAACCTTGGCCGCTTGTCCGGGGATCGAGGCGGTCGGGGCGTAATCGACTCCGGCCGGGGCGCCGGATCGCTGCAGGGCGATCACCGGCAGGCCGCCATTCTGGGCCAGCTTGTCCATGCCATGCGCGCCGAAAACGCAAATGATTGATATAAAAGCACAAAACAAGGCGAACTTGTCGACTGCCGACCCCTTGCGATTTTCGACGACATCCTTCACCGCGGACATGCCCAGCCCCCCGCCATCCTGTTTTCTTTATGAACGAGCGGGGTAAACGGAGGGTTACGGCGTCACGGTTTCATCCGCGCAATGATGTTGTCGCGCAGGATAAACTGGTGATAAAGCGCGATCAGCAGATGGCCGGCGGCGAATGCGATCAGCAGATGAGCGGCCAATTCGTGGAGCTCGCCGAACTGATGGGCGATGTCGCGATTGCCCTCGAAAGGCGAGGGGATCCGGAACAGGCCGAAATCAAGCGGCTGTCCGCGCCACAGGAAGGTCGGAATGCCGACCAGCGGCGTGGCGATCATCAGCAGATAAAGCACGCCATGACCCGCGGCGGCGGCGCGTCGAAACAAAGGCCCCATGCCGTCGGGATAAGCGGGCTTGGCATGGGTGAACCGCCACCACACGCGCGGGACCACGAGGGTGAGCAGCAACAGGCCGAAGATCGCGTGCAGATTGACGACTGTGGGACGCAGCGGCTTGTCGAAGGTGTCGACGCTCAGGCCGACCACGTAGAGGCCGACGATCAGCAGCGCCATCAGCCAGTGCAGCAGGATCAGCGGCGTTTCGTAGCGCGTCGTTTCCGTGGCCTGAGACATGATTTGCTCCCGATTCATCCGCCAGCGGTTCAGAGATCGACGAGATCGGCCGAGGCGGCGAAGGCGGCGCGCTCCTGCAGGAAGGCGAAACGGGCCTCGGGCTTGGTTCCCATCAGCCGCTCGACCGATTCCGCCGTTTCCTCGCGATCCTCATCGACGATTTTTACCCGCAGCAGGGTGCGCGAATGTGGCGCCATTGTGGTTTCCTTGAGCTGGGCGGGAAGCATTTCGCCCAGGCCCTTGAACCGGCTGATCTCGACCTTGCCGCGTCCCGTGAAGTCCTTGCGCAGCAATTCGTCGCGATGGACGTCGTCGCGCGCATAGGCCGTCTTGGCGCCCTGGGTCAGCTTGTAGAGCGGCGGCACCGCCAGATAGAGATGGCCCTGTTCGATCAGCTTGGGCATCTGCCGGTAGAAGAAAGTGATGAGCAGCGAGGCGATATGGGCGCCGTCGACATCGGCGTCGGTCATGATGACGACCTTGTCATAGCGCAGGTCCTCGGCGCGATAATGCGAGCCGGTGCCGGCGCCGAGCGCCTGGATCAGGTCGGAAAGCTGCTGATTGGCGGTCAATTTCTCGCGCGACGAACTGGCGACATTGAGGATTTTTCCGCGGAGCGGAAGGATCGCCTGACTGGCCCGGTCGCGCGCCTGTTTGGCGGAGCCGCCCGCCGAATCGCCCTCAACGATAAAAAGTTCAGAGCCTTGCGCCGAATTATTCGTGCAATCCGCGAGCTTGCCCGGCAGGCGCAGCTTGCGGGTGGCGCTCTTGCGGGCGATGTCCTTTTCGGCGCGGCGGCGCAGCCGCTCCTCGGCGCGCTCGATCGCCCAGTCGACCAGCGCCTTGGCCTGGGCGGGCGAACCGGCCAGCCAATGGTCGAAGGCGTCGCGCATCGCGCTCTCGACAATGCGCGAGGCCTCGACGCTCATCAGGCGGCTCTTGTTCTGGCCCTGGAACTCGGGTTCGCGGATGAAGACCGAGATCAGCGCGGCGCAGCCGGCCATCAGATCGTCGGCGGTCACGGCGGAAGCGCGCTTGCCCTGGCCGATGCGCTCGGCGTGGTCCTTGAGGCCGCGCAGCAAGGCGAGGCGCAGGCCCGATTCATGCGTGCCGCCGTCGGGAGTCGGAATGGTGTTGCAATAGGAATGGACGAAGCCGTCGTCCTCGGACAACCAGGCGACCGCCCATTCAAGCGAGCCGTGACGCTCGGGCTTTTCGATGCGGCCGGTGAAGAACTGCTCGGCGACGAGGTCCTTCCCCTCGATATCGGCGGCGAGATAATCCTTGAGGCCGCCGGGGAAATGGAACACCGCCTCCGGCGGCGTCTTGCCGTTGGAATCGAGCAGCGAGGGCGCGCATTTCCAGCGGATTTCAACGCCGCCGAACAGATAGGCCTTCGCGCGCGACATCTTGAACAGGCGGGCCGGGGAGAATTTGCTGACTTCGCGGAAGATTTCCGGATCCGCCTTGAAACGGACCTTGGTGCCGCGCCGGTTGGGCGCCCGGCCGACCGTCTCCAGCCCGGTCAGGGGCTGGCCGCGCGAAAAGACCTGGCGATAGAGGTTCTGGCCGCGCGCGACCTCGACCTCCAGCCGCTCGGCAAGGGCGTTGACCACCGAAACGCCGACGCCGTGCAGGCCGCCTGAGGTCTGATAGGCGCCGGAATCGAATTTGCCGCCGGCGTGCAGCGTGGTCATGATGACTTCCAGCGCCGATTTCTTGGGAAATTTCGGATGCGGGTCGATCGGAATGCCGCGTCCGTTGTCGAAAACCGCGAGAAAGCCGTCCTCGTCCAGCGTGACCTCGATCCGCGTGGCGTGGCCGGCCACGGCCTCGTCCATGGCGTTGTCGAGCACTTCCGCGAACAGATGGTGCAAGGCGGTTTCGTCGGTGCCGCCGACATACATGCCGGGCCGCCGGCGCACCGGCTCCAGGCCTTCCAGAACCTCGATCGAGGCCGCGGTGTAAGCCGCTTCGCCGGGCGTGCCGGAAATCGGCGGCTTTTTCGGCTCGGGGGCTTTCTTGCTCGGCGCCGGCTTGGGCGCCCCGAAAAGATCCTGTTCGGCCATGGTCCCGTTGCGTCTGGAGCGGGCGGCGGTTGCGATCGCCGTCCGTGGAAAAGGGCTCGCGTCGGAAGAAGCCGTCCGGCGCCGATTGTCGCGGGTCTCATAGCACAGAACGAAGCCGCAAGGGAACAGAACGAAAACAATTTTCCCCAACAGGCGTGCGGAAGTTCCCGACAGGCGCTTCGAGGCGCGGAGTGGCGGAAATTCGGGGCTTGAACGGCGCTATGGCTGGCAGGAGCGCGAAAAGCCCGTTAGGATTGATGTTTCAACCCCCGCCAGGGAGAAAGCATGGGTCCGCGTTTGCTGCTGGTGGATGACGATCCGATTCTGGCGATCCTCGTCGCCGATTGGCTGAGCGAATGCGGGTGCGAGGTGGTCGGGCCGGCGCGCACGGTCGCCTCGGCCCTGCAACTTGTGGAGCAGGAGGGCGCGGCGCTCGACGGCGCTCTGCTCGACGTGGCGCTGGAAAGCGACGAATCCTATCCGATCGCCGATGCGCTGGCGCTCAGCGGCGTCCCCTTCGCCTTCGTCACCGGCCACGGCCTCGGCGGCGTCGCGCCGGGATATCGGGATGCGCCGGTGCTGACGAAACCGTTCCAGTTCGAGGACCTGCAACGGACGATCGAGCGGCTGACGGCCCTGCGCGGGGCCAAATAAGCCTCGGCTCCAAGCGATCAATTGACGGTTTCGCTCATCAGCAGCCGCGACAGCTTGCGGCGCAATTGTTCGGCGCTTACCGGCTTGTGCAGCAGTTCGAAGCCGCTCGCCGCGATTTCGGCGATATGTTCGGTCGCGGTGTCGCCGGTCAGGATCAGGGTCGGGAAGTCGCGGCCCGACCGGCGCGCCAGCTCCTTGGACGCCTCGACGCCGTTTAGTCCCGCGCCGAGCCGATAGTCGCTGATCACCGCGTCGAACCGCCAGCGCCGCGCCGAGGCCACTTCGAGCGCCTCCTCGCCGCTTGAGGCCGCCAATGTCTTGCAGCCCCATTTGCGCGCGATATTTTCCAGCCCGCGCCGCAGAATCAGATTGTCCTCGATGATCAGGATGCGGCCGCGCGGGTCTTCCAGTTGCGCCGGGGCCGTCTCGACGGCGGTGCAGGCTTCGGCCGCGGGCAGGGACAGCGAAAAGCGCGAGCCACGGCCGACGCGGGAGCGGACCTCGACCTGCGCATCCAGCAGGGCGGCGAGACGCGCGACGATGGCCAGGCCGAGGCCCAGACCCTTGGCGAGATCGCGGCCGGGATTGTTGAGCTGGATGAATTCGTCGAAAATCTCGTGCTGCTTTTCCGCGGGCACGCCGATGCCGGTGTCCACCACGTCGATCCGCACCTGCGAGCCGCGCCGCCGCAGTCCAATCAGCACGCCGCCGGCCGGCGTGTAGCGTATGGCGTTTTCAATCAGATTGCGCAAAGCGCGTTCGAGCAGCGCCGGATCGGCCAAAGCGTAAAGGCTGCGCGGCTGGACGCGCAGATCGAGCCCCTTGTCGGCGGCCTTGGCGCCGTATTCGGCGGCCAGCCGCTCCAGCATGGCGCGCAGGTCGATCGCGTCGATATTGGGCGTGATGACGCCGGCGTCGAGCCGGGAAATGTCGAGAATGGCGGTGAGCAGGCCGTTCAGGCCGCCCAGCGCCTGTTTCATCATGCGGGCTGTGTCCAGCGCCTTGGGATTGGTGGCCACCTGGCGTTCGATCAAGGCAAGCAGCAGAACCAGCGACTGCACGGGCTGGCGCAGATCGTGGCTGGCGGAGGCGAGGAATTTGGACTTAGCGCGATTGGCGCGCTCGGCTTCCAGCGTCGCCGCGCGCAAAGCCTCCTCCATCTCCTTCTGTTCGGTGATTTCGGTGGCGGTGCCGAACCATTGCAGGACGCGGCCGTCGCCGTCCCGATAAGGCATGACGCGCGTCAGGAAGGGCCGGAAGCAGCCGTCCGCGCCGCGTAGCGGAATGGTGATGTCGAGCGGCCGCGCGGTCGCCACGCTGTCGGCCCAGCGCTCCAGAACCTGAGGCACCGCCGCCGGATCGACGACCTCGCTCCAGCCTTGGCCCGCCGCCGGCGTTCCTTGGCCGGCGGCCGGTGACGGCGTCGCGCCGGTATATTCGTACCAGCGCTCGTTGAACCAGGTGATTTCGCCATCCGGGAGCGCGATCCAGGCCAATTGCGGAATGGCGTTGGCCATGGAGCGGAAACTGCGCTCGCTCTCGCGCAGGGCGTCCTCGGCGGCGCGCAATCCGGTAATGTCGTGATCGGTGACGAAGACCCGTCGCGGCTTGGCGTCGGGGCCGATTTCCGCGTTCCAGACGCTCTCGATCCAGCGTTCCTGTCCGTCGTCGCCGACCACCCGATATTCGATTCGCCCTGTCGCCACGCCGTTCAGGCACTGCTGGACCGCCACGGAGACGCGGCGGCGGTCCTCTGTGGGCATATGGTCGAACAGCCGGTTCAGACCCTCCTCCATCGGCCCGCCCTCGGGCGGCGTGGCCGGCTCATAGCCGAGCACATGGGCGAAATTCTCGGCGACGAAGACCCGCTGGTTGACCAGGTCGAATTCGGTATAGGTCAGGCGGCCGGCGTCGGCGGCGTGGCGCAAGCGGCTCTGGCTTTGCCGCAGCGCCGCCTCGCTCTCCAGCAGCGCGATCTCGGCGCGCTTGCGCTCGGTGATATCGGTGCGGATGGCGACATATTGTCGGGGCCGGCCCTTGTCGTCGAGGAAGGGCACGATAGTGGTGTCGACCCAATAATGCGAGCCGTCCTTGGCGGCGTTGCAGATTTCGCCGCGCCAGACCTCGCCCTTCGAAATCGTGCGCCACAGCGTTCGGAAAAATTCCTTGGAATGGATGCCCGAATTGACGATGCGATGGTCCTGCCCGAGCAGTTCGGCGCGGGAATATTGCGAAATCGAGCAGAATTGGTCGTTGGCGTAGGTGATCGCGCCGCGCTTGTCGGTGACCGCGACGATGGCGTGTTCGTCGAGCGCGGAAATGCGCGCCTGCAGCTCCAGCCGCGTCTCGGCGAATTTGAGCTCGGCGAAAATGCGGTGCAGCGCCTCGCCGATCAGCGAAAAGACGATGCCGCTGATCACGAAGATCAGCAGCGCCGGACTGTCGAACGGGCCGTCGAGCCAGATCGAGAAGATGTAAGCCGCGAAAGCCCCCAGCGCCAGCGACAGCAGTCCGGCGAAAAAGCCGCCGCCGAGCGCGCCGATCAACACCGCCGGATAGAAGGCGATGAAGGGCGAGGAGGCCTCGTCGGCCGCGACTAGGCCGGCCTGCAGGGCCGCTCCGGCGGAGGCCGCGAGCAGGCCCACGCCAATCGGCAGCGCGATCGGGGTGCTGCGGCGCAGGCTGGCGACGCGGTTCAGCAAGGCGACGCAGGGCGCCATCCAATCGAACGCCGCCGGATCGGGGCCTTCCGGCTCCCCGGCGACGAAATCGGATTGCGTATCCTGCCGCACGCTCCACCTATCCAGTCGGGCCGCGGCGCGCCGCGCGTGATGAAAAAGTCATCGCCTGAAATGTCGATCGCCGCCAAGGCCGAATGATGTCGCCCCGTCCCGTTTCTCGAAGGCTCTCAAGCGGCCCCTGATCCGAGAACGTTCCGGGAATTGTTATGATGGCGCCAATTGCCGGCAAAGCCAACCAATCCAGCCGCCTCAAGCACGGATCGCGCCGGGCCGCGACGGTCGGGCGCGCCTGAGAGTTTTTCATTTGCCTCGCGCAGCGTCGCCGCGCTAGACGAACTGCTAATGATGCGGAAGGGCGGGGTGGAAGCCGTCGTCGGGGCAGGGACGTTTGATGGCCATGCAGATCTACAGGCCCGGCAAGGCGGCCTTTCTTTTCATTTTCGTCACGGTCGCGCTCGACATGATCGCGCTGGGCGTGATGATCCCGGTGCTGCCCAAGCTGATCGTGTCGTTCGAGGGCGGCGATTACAGCTCGGCCTCGCGCATGGTCGGCTTTTTCGGGATCGCCTGGGCCTTCATGCAATTCGTTTTCCAGCCGGTGCTCGGCGCGCTGTCGGACCGTTTCGGCCGCCGGCCGGTGGTGCTGCTGTCCAATCTTGGTCTCGGCCTCGATTATGTGGTGATGGCGCTGGCGCCGAGCCTCGGCTGGCTGTTCCTTGGCCGCGTCATCTCCGGCGCCGCCTCGGCCAGCTTCTCCACGGCCAGCGCCTATATCGCCGACATCACCCCGGCCGACAAACGCGCCGCCCGGTTCGGCATGCTCGGCGGCGCCTTCGGACTCGGCTTCGTGCTTGGCCCGGCCATCGGCGGCTATCTCGGCCAGATCGACCTGCGCGCGCCGTTCTGGTGCGCGGCGGGCCTGAGCCTGGCCAACGCCTGTTATGGCTTTTTCATCCTGCCGGAATCGCTCGCGCCCGAAAATCGCGCCAAGAGCTTCGTCTGGAAGACCGCCCATGTGCTCGGCTCGCTGCGCTTCCTGTCGCGCGAGCCAGCCTTGACCCTGCTCGCCGCCGCTCTTTTCCTGTCCTATCTCGCCCATGACTCGCTGCCGAGCCTGTTCGTGCTCTATACGGGCTTCCGCTATCATTGGGATGCGCGCACGACCGGCGAGGTTCTGGCTCTGGTTGGGATCGCGCAGACCATTGTCGCGGCGGGTCTGGTGCGGCCGGCGGTGAAGAGATTCGGCGAATTGCCGACCGCCTTGACCGGCCTCGTCTGCGGCGTGATCGGCTTCGTCGGCTTCGCCGTGGCTGGCGGCGGCGGGGCCTTTGTCGCGGCCTTGCCCTTCGTCGCGCTGTGGGGCCTCGCCGGGCCGGCGTTCCAGGCCCTCGCGACGCGTCTGGCCGGCGCCGACGAACAAGGAACGTTGCAGGGCGCCATCGCCAGCCTGCGCGGCGTGTCGGGCATGATCGGGCCCGTCGCCTATACGCAGATCCTGGCCTGGGAAGTGGCCGGCGGCCATAATCCGGGCGGGGGCTATGGCCTCGCCGCCGTTCTGCTCGCGCTGAGCCTGGTCTTCACCCTCGCCCTCGGCCGCGCCAGCGTTTTTACGCGCAAGGCCGCCTGACGGCGACGCCCCGCCCGAGGCGGGCGGGTTTTGGTCAGGGCTTTTTCGCATCGCAGGCGAGTTGCTTGCGCAATTTGCGATAGTTTTCGTCATTCGGTGGGGAAGCGCCCTGGCTTCGGACTCCGCGATCCAGCGCCGCGCAGATCTCGGCGGAGGCGGCCTGCATTCGGGTCAGTTTTTCCCGCAGCATGGCGGTGGTTTTCAGGCCTTCGGCGCGATCGAGCCGCGCCAGCGGCAGGCTGACTGCGGCGGAGACGAAAAACAGCGCGGCGATGGCGCCGGCGAGAACGCCGAAGCGCGGTTTCAATCGGCTTTCGTCGAAAAAGGCCAACAGGCCGAGCGCGAGAAAGGCGCCGCCGCAGGCGCCGCCAATATGGGCGGCGTAATCGACATGGCCGGAACTGAAAAAGACCGGGATAATGGCGGGCATAGCGAAACGCCAGGACAGCGATCGCATGGCGTCGCGCTGGGTGCCGCCGACGGCGCCGTGATAGCTCAGCACGAACATGGCGCCGAATAGGCCGGTTAGAGCGCCCGAGGCGCCGACCGTAACGGTCGAAGGCGGATTGCCGATCAGCGAGCCGGCGACGCCGGTCAGCGCGCTGAACACGAATATGGCGAGCAGCCAGCCGCGGCCGACCATCAGCTCCAGCAACGCGCCGAAGATGAGCAGCGGAATGCAGTTGAAGAACACGTGTTTGAAATTAGCATGCAGCAGCGGCGAAAACAGCACCCGCCAATATTGATGCTGGTCGACCACCAGCGCGCGGCTGGCGGCGCCGAGATCGGCGAGATCGCGCGCTTCCAATAGCCCGCCGTCGCCGAGGGTCGGCGTCGCCGCCTTTTCGATCATGAAGATCGCCAGAAGCAGGAAGATCAGGGCGGTCGTCAGCCACGGCGCGGAGGCCAGCGAGGCTCTCTCATCGGAGGCCAGGCTTCCGATTGGGGCGCCGGGCTCGACCAATCGAGACGGGCGGGGGGCTGCTGCGCGTGGGGAAGCGGGTTGCGTGCGGTCCAGGCCGCGCCGGCCAAAAACAACTTGGGACATCAATGACTCCACTGAAATGCCAAGCAGTTTCAGGGAGCAATGTGAAGGGCGCCTTAAGCGCGGCGCGACCTTGCAGCTATGGTGAACAGGCCACGAAACGAAAGCCGCAAAATGAAAAGGGCGGCCGAACGGCCGCCCTTCGCTTGCCCTGAGCGGAAGCTCAGTAGGAATAATACATGTCGTATTCGACCGGATGCGGGGTCATGTCGGTGCGCATCACGTCCTGCATCTTCAGCTCGATATAGCTGTCGATGAAGTCGTCGTTGAACACGTCGCCGGCCTTCAGGAAGGCGCGGTCCTTGTCCAGGCTGGTCAGCGCCTCGCGCAGCGAGCCGCACACCGTCGGGATCTTCTTCAGTTCGCGCGGCGGCAGGTCGTAGAGATCCTTGTCCATCGCGGCGCCCGGATCGATCTTGTTGACGATGCCGTCCAGGCCCGCCATCAGCATGGCCGCGAAAGCCAGGTAGGGGTTGGCGGTCGGATCGGGGAAGCGAACCTCGACGCGCTTGGCCTTCGGATTGTTGGTCCACGGAATGCGGCAGGAGGCCGAGCGGTTGCGGGCCGAATAGGCCAGCAGAACGGGGGCTTCATAGCCCGGGACCAGACGCTTGTAGGAATTGGTCGACGGATTGGTGAAGGCGTTCAAAGCCTTGGCGTGGCGGATGATGCCGCCGATATAATAGAGGCATTCCTGCGACAGGTCGGCATATTTGTCGCCGGCCATGACCGGCTTGCCGCTCTTCCAGATCGACTGGTGGACGTGCATGCCCGAGCCGTTGTCGCCGAAGATCGGCTTCGGCATAAAGGTCGCCGTCTTGCCGTAGGAATGGGCGACCTGATGGATGGCGTATTTATAGATCTGGAGGTGATCCGCCATGGTGGTCAGCGTGCCGAACTTCATGCCGAGTTCGTGCTGGGCCGAGGCGACCTCGTGGTGGTGCTTTTCGACATTGACGCCCATGGCCGCCATGGCCGCCAGCATTTCGCCGCGCATGTCCTGGGCGGAATCGACCGGCGGAACCGGGAAATAGCCGCCCTTGGTGCGGACGCGGTGGCCGAGGTTGCCGCCTTCATAGGGGGTGTCGGAATTGGTCGGCAGTTCGACCGAATCGAGCACGAAGCCGGTGTTGTAGGGGTCGGCCTTGAAGCGGACGTCGTCGAACACGAAGAATTCGGCTTCCGGGCCGAAGAAGGCGGTGTCGCCGATGCCGGTGGTCTTGAGATAGGCCTCGGCCTTTTTGGCGATGCCGCGCGGATCGCGGTTATAGGGCTCGCCGGTCATCGGCTCCAGCACGTCGCAGACGATCGACAGCGTCGGCGCAGCGAAGAACGGATCGAGCGTGGCGGTGGACGGATCGAGCATGAGCAGCATGTCGGATTCGTTGATCGCCTTCCAGCCAGCGATGGACGAGCCGTCGAACATGGTGCCTTCCGAGAACATTTCCTCGTCGACGAGGGCGATGTCGAAGGTCACGTGCTGCCACTTGCCACGCGGATCGGTGAAGCGGAGGTCGACATATTTAATGTCTTCGTCCTTGATTCTCTTGAGAACGTCCTTGGCAGTCGTCATTGATACGCCTCTTGCGTTTGAGGAGATCGGGAAACGGGAAGGAATGGGGAAAGCGCGGTCAGACCGCGTCGGGCCCGGTCTCGCCGGTGCGGATGCGAATGGCGCCTTCGATATTGGAAATGAAAATCTTGCCGTCGCCGATGCGGCCGGTCTGCGCGGAGCGTCGAATGGCCTCCACGGCGCGGTCGACGGCGTCATCCGTCAAGACCAGTTCGATCTTAACCTTGGGCAGGAAATCGACGACATATTCGGCGCCGCGATAAAGCTCGGTGTGCCCCTTCTGCCGCCCGAAGCCCTTGGCTTCCGTGACGGTGATGCCATGAAGGCCCGCTTCCTGAAGGGCTTCCTTCACTTCGTCGAGCTTGAAGGGTTTGATGATGGCTTCGACTTTTTTCATTCCTGGGCGGTTCTCCCTGTCTTGCGCGGGTCCAGCCTTATTGGCGCTCCGCGCGCAACGCTAGCGTCATAGCACCGCGACGGATGACAAGCCAGCGTCCGCGCGGCGGAATTGGCGTCATTTTGCTCGATCCAACGGCAAGACCCGCAATTCCTGCCGAGAATTTCCCGGGCAGGGGGATATTTTTGCCGCTCGGCGTCGAGGGCGCGGCCGAAGGCCGCATTTCGGACCATTCACGGCCGAAAATCCACCCCGGCGCTCGTCGCTGGCGTGAAAAGGCGGTTGGTCTGGGCGCCGCCCGCGCGCAAATCTTCGTGAAGAGGCGGCCGGCGCCTGTTTTCAGGGCACGACGCCAGACTTGCTTGCGATCAACCGCCCTGGGCGATCGGCAGGTCCGGCCGCATGCCCCATTCCGACCAGGAGCCGTCATAGACCGGAACCGCGTCGCGTCCGAGCACGGCGAGACCCAGAGCGAGGATCGAGGCCGTCACCCCGGACCCGCAGGTGGTGACCACCGGCCGCGCCGGATCATAGCCGACGGCGGCGAATGCAGCTTCAAGCTCCGCGGGCGGCTTCAAGCGGCCGTCCGCGACCAGATTGCCCCAAGGCAGGTTGTGGGCGCCAGGAATATGACCGGAGCGCAGGCCGGGGCGGGGCTCCAGCTCGTCGCCGCGGAACCGGGGCGCCGAGCGCGCGTCGATGATCTGCGGGCCGCCCGGCGCGGCAGCTTTCGCGCTGGCCTCGCGCATGTCCTCCACCGAGGCGATCAGGGCGTGGTCGAGCCTTGCGGTGAAATGGCGCGGCTGCGGAATGACCTCGCCCTCGGCGAGGGGGCGGCCTTCGGCGATCCATTTGGGCAGGCCGCCATCGAGCACCGCCACGTCGCGCTTGCCGAAGGCGCGGAAGGTCCACCAGACGCGCGCCGCGGAGAACAGGCCGACGCTGTCATAGACCACGATCTTCATGCCATCGCCGACGCCGAGCTTGCGCATCGCGCTGGCGAAGGCGACCGGGTCCGGCAGCATGTGCGGCAGGCTGGTCGCATGGTCGGCGATGGCGTCGATGTCGAAAAACACCGCGCCGGGAATATGGGCCTTCACAAATTCGGCGGCGCCGTCGCGATTGGCGGTCGGCAGGTGCCAGGAGGCGTCCACGATGGCGACGCCCGGCGCGCCGAGATGCTCGGCGAGCCAATCGGTCGAGACGAGATAGGGGGACGTGCTTTCCGTTGCGCCGGTCATTTTTCGCTCCTTGGCTGCGCCCAAATTATAGGCGGGGCGTCAGGCGCGAAACCTATCCTTTTCGTCGATTGCGGCTTTTCAACAGCCGGTCATTTGTCCAGCCAGGCCGGAGTCGGGAGGTTTTTCTCGCGCAGGAAGGCCGGATTGTACAATTTCGAGGCGTAGCGGGAGCCGGAATCGGCCAGGATCGTCACGACGGTCTTGCCCGGGCCGAGATCGCGCGCCAGCCGGATCGCCCCGGCGATATTGATCGCGGACGAGCCGCCAAGCAGCAAGCCTTCCTCCAAAGCGAGATCGAACAGGATGGGCAGAGCCTCCTCGTCCGGGATCTGATAGGCATGATCGATCGGCGCGTCGACCAGATTGGCGGTAATGCGGCCCTGGCCGATGCCCTCGGTGATCGAGGAGCCGGAGGATTTCAGTTCGCCAGTTTTATAATAGGAATAAAGCGCGGCGCCGAGCGGATCGGCGAGGCCTATCTGGATGTTCGGGTCGCGCGCCTTGAGCGCGCGGCCGACGCCCGCCAGCGTGCCGCCGGTGCCCACCGCGCAGATGAAGCCGTCGAGCTTGCCGCCGAGCTGGTCGAAGATTTCCGGGCCGGTGGTTTCCTCGTGGCCGCGCCGATTGGCGACATTGTCGAATTGATTGGCCCAGATCGCGCCAGCCGGGTTCTTCTGCGCCAGTTCCTCGGCGAGCCGTCCGGAAAATTTCACGTAATTGTTCGGGTCGGAATAGGGGACGGCCGGGACTTCGATCAGCTCGGCGCCCTGCAGGCGCAACATGCTTTTCTTTTCGTCAGACTGCGTATCGGGAATCACGATCACGGTGCGGAAGCCGAGCGCATTGGCGACCAGCGCCAGGCCGATGCCGGTATTGCCGGCGGTGCCCTCGACGATCGTGCCGCCGGGCTTGAGCGCGCCCGATTCGATGGCGTCGCGGATGATGGCCAGCGCCGCGCGATCCTTCACCGAGCCGCCCGGATTCATGAATTCCGCCTTGCCATAGATGGCGCAGCCGGTGGCGGCCGAGGCGGCCCGCAATTTGATCAAAGGGGTGCCGCCAATGGCGTCCAGCACCGATTCCGTGACTTTCATGACAAATCCTATCGACTCTTGTCGGGATGCTAGTCGCCCGGCCGAGGCCGTGCAAGCGAGGCGCCGCTCAAGCCGCGAGCGCCCTGAAGGCGTCGAGCGCGCGGCGCCGGGCGAAATCGTGATCCACGATGGGATGCGGGTAGGTTTCGCCAAGACGGACGCCAGCGGCGGCCCGGACCGCTTCCGGCGCGGCCCAGGGCTTGTGGATAAAGCCGGCGGGGAGCACGGACAGTTCCGGGCAGAAGCGGCGGACATAAGCGCCGTCCGGGTCGAATTTTTCGCCCTGAAGCACCGGGTTGAAGATACGGAAATAGGGCGCGGCGTCGGCGCCGCAGCCAGCGACCCATTGCCAGCTCGCGGCATTATTGGCCTCGTCTGCGTCCGCGAGCGTGTCCCAGAACCATTGTTCTCCCTCCCGCCAATCGATCAGCAGATGTTTGGTCAGGAAGGAGGCGACCACCATGCGCGCGCGATTGTGCATATGGCCGGTGGTCCACAATTCTCGCATGGCGGCGTCCACCACGGGATAGCCGGTGCGCCCGCCTTTCCACGCGTCGAGCGCCTCGTCGTCGCGGGCATAGGGAAAAGCGTCGAATCGGGCGTCAACATTGCGCCAGGCGAGATCCGGACGGGCGTAGAGCAGGTGATGGGAAAATTCGCGCCAGCCGAGTTCGGACAGGAATTTATCTGCGCCCTGCGTGGGCTCCGCCATGGCGGCGACAATCTGGCGCGGCGAGATTTCGCCGAAATGCAGATGGGCGGACAGGCGCGAGGTTGCTTCAAGATCGAGCCGGTCTCGGTTGGTTCCGTAACCATCGAGTGTGCTGTCCAGAAAGTTACGTAACCGTGTTTGTGCGCCGCTTTCGCCGGCCTCGGGACCGGGAAAGCCGGCCGCCCAATTCGGCCGTATCGGCGCGAGGCTGAGCGCGGCGCGCCCGAGCGGCGGGGGCGCGGCTTCCGGCCAGGATGCGCCGGAGAGACGTTCGGGCGCCGGCGCTCGCGGCGTGAAAGCGATTCTCTCCCGCAGCGCCCGCCAGAACGGGGTGAACAATTTGAAGCCGCCGCCGGCCCGGGACGTCACCTCCCAAGGTTCCGCCAGCAAGGCGGCATTGAAGCTGTGAACCGCACGGCCCTGATCGCGCAGCGCCTGTTTCAGCCGCGTATCCAGCGCGATCTCGGCGCCGCCATAGCGTCGACTCCAGAAGATTTGGCTTGCGCCGGCGGCCTCGGCCACGCGCGGCAGCAGGGTTTCGGCGGAGCCGCGCAAAAAGAACAGGGTCGCGCCGCGTTGCGCCAATTCGCCTTCCAGCGCCGCCAGGGCGCGGTCGAGCCGCCAGCAGCTGGCGTCGCCGGGCGCACGCCGATCGGGGCCGCCCTCGTCGAGAATATAAAGACAGAGCAGCGGCAGCCCGCTCGCCACGGCGGCGGACAGGGCCGGATTGTCCGATACGCGAAGATCGTTACGGAACCAGACGAGCGCTTTGGGTTGAGGCATGAGGCGGCGTTTTTCGCAGGCGCTGGGAGAGGTTTCAGGCTTCTCTTTTACCCGAAAAAGCAGCGTTGGTTCACTGGACGCAATGCGCCGGCCACAGTTACGGCGCCATAATGGTTACATAACCATAATGGCTACGTAACCAATCATGGTTACGTACTCATTCGGCGAAAACCCGCGCGATCTCCTCGGCGTCGAGTACCGAAAACTCGCCCGGCGCGAGATCGTCCGGCAAGGCGAGGCCGCCGACCGAGATGCGATGCAAGGCGACCACGTGATTGCCGACGGCGGCGAACATGCGCCGTGCCTGATGATAGCGTCCTTCGACAAGGGTCAGCAGCGCTTCCTGGGCGCCGAGTGGCTCCAGCCGCGCGGGCAGCAGCGGCTTGTCCTCACCTTCCAGCATCAGACCGCCGGCGGCGAACAAAGCTGTCTCATCGCCTCGCAGCGGCCGGTCGAGCGTCGCGCGATAGGTCTTGGCGATCTGGCGGCGCGGCGAAATGATCTTGTGCAGCAGGGTTCCGTCATCGGTCAGCAGCAGCAGGCCGGAAGTTTCCTTGTCCAGCCGCCCCACGGTAGAAATCGCCGGTTCGCGCAGCCGCCAACGGTCGGGCAGCAGGCGATAGACCAGCGGCCCGGCCTCCTTGTGCGAGCAGGTGACGCCGAGCGGCTTGTTCATCATCAACATGAAGCCGGGCAGGGGGTCGAGCGGCTCGCCGTCCACGACCAGCCGCGCGGCGAAAGCGTCATCCGCGACAACACGCTGCTCCGCGTCGCGCAACGGCGCGCCGTCGAGCCGGATGCGCCCCGTCCGCGCGAGAATCTGGATCTCGCGGCGCGAGCCATAGCCGAGATTGGCGAGCAGCCGGTCGAGCCGGACCGTCTTGCCCGCGCTCACTTAATCGCCTCGATCACCTTATAGCCGCCCTCGGCGGCGATGGGCGCGACCGAGCGGAATTTCTGCTCCAGCGCGGCCTCATAGGGCAGGTGGCGGTTGGCCACCAGCCAGCACTGGCCGCCGGGCCGCAGATTGGCCGCCGCGCTGGCGATGAACCCGCGCCCCAGCTCCTTGGTCTCCTTGCCGGCCTCGTGGAACGGCGGGTTCATGGCGATGAAATCGAACGGGCCGACCGTCAGGGCGCGCACGTCGGCCCAGAGAATCGCCACGCGCGGATCGTCGACATTGCGCGAGCAAAGCTCGACGGCGCGGCGGTCGACATCGACCATCAGCAGCGATTTGACCTTGGGCGAAGCGAGAATGCGATGGCTGATCAGGCCCACGCCACAGCCGAAATCGGCGCCGCGTCCGGAAAAATCCGGCAGATGGCGAATCAGCAGCGCGGAGCCGGGATCGATTCGGTCCCAGGAAAACACGCCCGGCTGGGTCCACAGGCCGAGCGATTCGGAGAATCGCGGCGCGCCGGCGTGAATCGCTGCCTCGATCGCGGCGGAATCGCCCTCGGCGGCGACCGCGCAAAGGCGGTGATGGCGTTTGGCGCTTTGCTGACAAGCGCAGCCCAGCTCCTCCAGCTCCTTGGCCAGTCGGCCGCCGCCCTTGTCCTTGGGCGCGAGCGCCAGAAAGGGCGCGCCGGGGGCCAAGGCGCGCAGCGCCAGCGCCAGCGCGCGGCGGCGCTCGATGGCGCCGGGCGGGGCGAGCATGGCGAGATTGTCCAGCGCGCCGGGCGGCTGGGCGGTCAGATCTTCGGCGCCGGGAGCGAGGGGTGAAAACTGGCGGGCGTCGGGCGCTGCGGAGGCGAGTTCCGGCGGCGGCGCGCCGAACAGATTGGTGTAGATCATTCTTTCCCCGGACGATCCGGTTTGGTTCGTTTGCGTCGCAAGATGTTTGCCAAACGGCTTCGACGACTCGGGCGCCGCGCCGTTTCGAGGCATAAGGCGCAAATTTCGAAAGGGGAAGAGATGGCTCCCTGAGCAGGACTCGAACCTGCGACCCAGCGATTAACAGTCGCTT
>NZ_JAYSBG010000025.1:0-20453 GCF_041915505.1 Rhodoblastus sp.
CCGCGTCGACCGTCGCCAGACACATGGCGTTGGGATCGTTGATCTCGTGTTTTTCCGCCTCGGCCAGCCATTCCCCGAACCGCGCGAAAGGCTCGCGCAACGGTCTTTGGTTACGACCCGTTAATGCGTTCATCGGAATATGGCCTTCAAGCTGTCTCTTGTTCGGATCGCATCCGCTTGCGTCTTTTTTCGCCCCAGCATAGTGAACCGGCGCCGCTCGGGCATCCCTTTTTTCCGCTCGCGCGACGTCTGATCGGCTGCGCCTTGCTATGCCAGAGCCTCGCGGCCTGCGCCGTGGCGACGCCTTTCGGGACCGGCGTCGATTCCGCCCCGACCGGATCGATCGCCAAAGCCGCGAACAAGCCCGCCGCCGCGCCCGCCCTGCCCGCCGCGCTCGACGAGGAAGATCGCCGCCGCGCGCTCGGGGCGCTGGCCATCGCGCTGGACCCGCAAGGCAACGGCGCCTCGGTGCATTGGGACAATCCGGTCAGCAAGGCGCGTGGCCAGGTGACTCCGGTCGGTTACGCCTATCCGTCCAACGATCTGATTTGCCGGGATTTTTCGGCGCAGTTCGACACCGGCGCCGGCGCCCAGTCCGGGCGCGGAGCCGCCTGCCGCGACAAAAGCGCGCAATGGACCATCTCCGAACTGCGCATCGCCAAAGCCGACTGAAGGCCCTTGCGCGCGGCCGCTTTCGCGCCCAAATAAAGGCCAAGACATAGCGGCGGCGCCTCGCGGGGGCCGCAAGCGGAATGGGCTTAAGAAGAATGCGCGATCCTTATCAGGTGCTCGGCGTCGCCAAGGCCGCCACGCAGGCGGAAGTGAAAAAGGCGTTCCGCAAGCTCGCCAAGCAGCACCATCCCGACCAGAATCCGACCGATCCCAAGGCGAAGGAGAAATTCGCCGAGATCAACGCGGCTTACGAGATCGTCGGCGACGACAAGAAGCGCGCCCAGTTCGACCGCGGCGAGATCGATGCCGAAGGCAAGCCGCGCCATCCCGGATTCGAAGGTTTTGAAGGATTCGCGCAAGGCGCGGGACCGGGCGGTTTTCGGCGTGGGCCCGGCGGCGGCGGGCAGCATTTCGAGTTCAATTTCGGCGGCGGCGGCGCGGGCTTCGAGGCGGCCGATATTTTCGCCGATCTGTTCGGCGGCGCGCGGGGTGGGCGGCCCGGCGCCGGCGCGGGTCGTCAGGCGCGCGAGCCTGGCGCCGATATCGCGCTTGAGGCCGCCATTCCGCTGGAGACCGCTTTGCGCGGCGGCAAGGCGCGCGTGCTGATGCCCAGCGGCCGGACGTTGGAAGTCGATGTTCCGGCCGGCATGGAGGAAGGCAAGCAGATCCGGCTGCGCGGCCAGGGCCAGCCCAGCCCGAGCGGCGGCCCTGCCGGCGATGCTTTGGTGACCGTGCGTTTCGAGAAACACGGCCTGTTCAAGATCGAGGGCCGCGACCTGCGGCTCGACCTGCCGATCACGCTCTACGAGGCGGTGCTTGGCGCCAAGGTGGAGACCCCGACGCTCAGCGGCAAGGTCGAGTTGACCCTGCCCGCGCATTCCAATTCGGGCCGGACCCTGCGGCTGCGCGGAAAAGGCCTGCCGGCGGCGGGCGGCCAGCCGGCCGGCGATTTGCTGGTCACACTGCGCATCGTGCTGCCGGACGGCGCCGATTCCGAGCTTGAAGAGCTCGCGCGCCGGATGCGTTCCGACAAGCCCTACGACCCGCGCAGCGAACTCAAGAAATAAAAAAAAGCCCCCGGCCTGCGCCGGGGGCTTTTTGTTCTGGGTCGGGGTCGGCCGGGCGACTTATTCTTGCCTTTCCCTGTCGAGCAAGGCGCGTTTGCGCTCCACGCCCCAGCGATAGCCGGACAGCCCGCCGTCGGTCCTCACGACACGGTGGCAGGGAATGGCCACGGCCACGGGATTGGCGCCACAAGCGCGCCCGACCGCGCGCGCGGCCCCCGGTTCGCCGATGCGGCGCGCGATATCGGCATAGCTGGCGGTCGCGCCGGCCGGAATTTCCCGCAACGCCTGCCAGACGCGCTGCTGAAAGGCCGTGCCGCGCACGTGAAGCGGCAAGTCGAGGCCGAGTCGCGGCGCCTCGACAAAGCCGACCACCTGAGCAACGAGCCGCTCGAAGCCGGCGTCGCCGCCGATCAGATTGGCCTGCGGAAAACGGTCTTGCAGATCGCGCGCCAGCGCCTCGGGATCGTCGCCGAGCGTGATCGCGCAGACGCCCTTGTCAATGCGCGCGACGAGAACGGCGCCGAGCGAACATTGCCCGACGGCGAAGCGAATGGCGGCACGGGCGCCGACATTCGCTTCGCCGTCGCCGCGCACTCCAATCCTTGCTTTCAAAGGCGCGGCTTCATCCGACGCGTTCGATCAGCGCCATGGCGGCGGCGGGATTATGCGCCTTGTAGCCGCTGATGACATAAAGAAAGACATCGCGCGGTGGGCCGGACGCCGGCGCGGCGCCGACATAATCCAGCCCCGCCGGCGCCTGCCCCGCCGCCCAGGCTTTCGCCGTTTGCGCCCAATGGTCAAGCGCCTTGGCTGGATAGCCGAGGCCTTCGCCTTCCTGGGCGCCCATGATCCGCGCATAGACGAACGAGGCGGTCGGATCGGCGATCTGTGGAAAGTCGCTGTCGGCCGCGATTACGGTGGCGACGTCATGAGCGCGCGCCAGAGCGATGAAATCCGGGGAACGGAAGCTGTCGTGACGGACCTCGACGACATGGCGCAATGCGCGGCCTTCGAGGGATTTCGGCAGCAATTTCAGGAAGGCCCCGAAATCGTCCGGGTCGAATTTCTTGGTGGCCATGAACTGCCAGTTGATCGGCCCGAGCTTGTCTCCCAGCTCCGTCACGCCGCTGGCGAAGAAGCGCTCGATCGTCTCGCCCGCCTCCGCCAGCACTCGCCTATTGGTGGCGAAACGCGGCGCCTTGAGCGAAAAGACGAAATCGTCCGGCGTCTCGGCGCGCCATTTGGCGAAGCTCTCCGGCTTCTGCGAGCCGTAATAGGTGCCGTTGATCTCGATCGAGGTCAGGTGACGGCTGGCATATTCCAGCTCGCGCTTCTGCGGAAGCTTGTCCGGATAGAAGCTTCCGCGCCAGGGTTCATAGGTCCAGCCGCCGATTCCGATCCTGATCTTACCGGACTTTTCCGCGCTCACTGCCGTCGCCTCACAGATCGCCGTTCAAGAAATAGCGCCGGAGCCGCGCGTCGCGCGCTCCGATTCTTGCCATTGAAGGTCTTCCGGGCGTCCGAAGCAAGCCGCGACCGGCGCGCGCCATGATTTTGACGCGCCGGACGCGTGGGGAAGGGAGATGGTGCGGACGACGGGACTCGAACCCGTACTCTCAGCCGAGAAGCAGATTTTAAGTCTGCTGCGTCTACCAATTTCGCCACGTCCGCGCGAGCCTCCTTATAAAAGCGCCGGCGAACATGCGCCAAGCGCTATTTGCAGGCCCTATTTGATTGTCCGGCGCGGTCATCTCAATGGAAATCGCGCGATTTGGGAATCGCCCGCACATTGCGCGGATGGCGGGCGCGTTCGGGCGGTCCGCGCGTGGCGCCCGAAAGCTGCAAGAGTTCATCCGAGCGGTCGTAGATGCGCCGCGCCAGCAGATGGGTCACGCCCGCCCAGCTTTTCTGGATGCGCCCCTCCACCGCCATCAGCCGCGAGACCATGGTCGGCTTGCGGTAACGCTCGAACAGGGTCGAATAAAGCGCGACATTGATCACGCCCGTCTCGTCCTCCAGCGTGACGAAGATCATTTTGCCATTGCCGGGCCGCTGGCGCACGATGACCAGCCCGGCCGCCTTTTTCCAGGCCCCGTCGCGACAGGCCGGCAATTCGATGGCCCGGATGAAATTTTCCCGCGCGAAGACCGGACGCAGGATATGCATGGGATGGGCGCGCAGCGAGAGCCGCAGGGTCTGGTAATCGGCGATGACCTGTTCGCCGATGCGCAGATCCGGCAGGTCGGGATCGGGCTCTACACCCAGCTCTGCAATCCCAGCGGCGGCGAAGAGCGGCAACGGTTCCGCGCCGGGCAGGCGTCGCGCCGCCCATAGCGCGGCGCGGCGGTCCAACGCCTTTTCCGGCGCACGCGACAAGGCGCCACAGGAGCGGAAGGCGTCGGCCTCCGCGAGAAGCTTCAGGCTGCGCTTCGACAGCCCGGTCCGGGCGGCGCAGGATTCGAGCGTCTCGAATGGTTTCGCGCGCGCCTCGACGAGACGCTCCATCTCCTCCTCGCGCAGCCCGTCGATCTGGCGAAAGCCGATCCGCAACGCCAGCGCGCCATCCGCCGCGCGCTCCAGACTGTTGTCCCAATCCGAATGGTTGACGTCGACGGGACGAATCTCGACGCCATGCTCGCGCGCGTCGCGCACGATCTGGGCCGGAGCGTAAAAACCCATCGGCTGCGCATTCAGCAAGGCGCAGGCAAAAATGGCCGGATGGCGGCATTTCAGCCAGGACGAAATATAGACGAGAATAGCAAAGGAGGCGGCGTGGCTTTCGGGAAAGCCATAGGAGCCGAACCCCTTGAGCTGTTCGAAACAGCGCTGCGCGAAATCGCGTTCATAGCCGCGCGCGCACATGCGCTCGACCAGCATGGTTTCGAACGCGCCGATGGTTCCGAGATTTCGAAAGGTCGCCATGGCGCGGCGCAGGCGATTGGCCTCCTCCTCGGTAAATTCCGCCGCGACCATGGCGAGGCTCATCGCCTGTTCCTGAAACAGGGGCACGCCGAGGGTGCGGCCAAGCACCTGATGCAATTCATCCGCCGGGCCCTTTCCCGGCGCGGGCGACGGAAAGCTCATCTTTTCCTCGCCCGCGCGGCGGCGCAGATAGGGATGGACCATGTTCCCCTGAATCGGCCCCGGCCGCACAATGGCGACCTGGATCACCAGATCATAGAATTTGCGCGGCCGCAGATGCGGCAGCATGTTCATCTGCGCGCGGCTCTCCACCTGAAACACGCCGATGGAATCGCCACGGCACAACATGTCATAGACCGCCTTGTCCTCGCGCGGGACGTCGGCGAGACCAAGGCGTTGGCCCTCGTGCCGGGCGAGCAGGTCAAGCCCCTTGCGGATGCAGGTGAGCATGCCGAGCGCGAGGACATCGACCTTCATCAGACCGAGCGCGTCAATGTCGTCCTTGTCCCATTCGATAAAGGTGCGGTCCGGCATGGCGGCGTTGCCGACCGGCGATATTTCGTCCAGCCGCTCACGCGTCAGGATGAAGCCGCCGACATGCTGCGAGAGATGACGCGGAAAGCCGAGGATTTTTTGCGCGAAAAACAGCACCTGGCCAATGAGCGGATTGTCCGGATCGAGGCCTGCCTCGGTTATATGATCGTTGCGCAGGCGCGACGAACCATAAGAGCCCCATTGCAGCGAGCCGAGCGCGGTGATGATGTCTTCCGAGAGGCCGAAGACCTTGGCCACATCACGCAGGGCGCTGCGCGGGCGATAGGAGATCACCGCCGCCGCAACTCCGGCGCGCTCGCGGCCATATTTTTTGTAAATATGCTGGATGACCTCTTCGCGCCGCTCATGTTCGAAATCGACGTCGATATCCGGCGGCTCACGCCGCTCCGACGAGATGAAGCGCGCAAACAGCAGGTGGTTTTCCGCCGGATCGACCGCCGTGATTCCGAGCACATAGCAGACCGCCGAATTGGCCGCCGAGCCGCGCCCCTGGCACAAAATGTCCTTCTCGCGCGCGAAGGCGACAATGTCGTGGATGGTGAGGAAATAAGGCGCATAATCGAGCCTGCGGATCAGCGCCAATTCCTCCGCAAGCAGATCGCGCACTTTTTGCGGCGCGCCCTGCGGATAGTGTTTCGGCAGGGCGCGGCGCGTCAATTCCTCCAGCCAATCTTGCGGCGTCCAGCCGGCGGGAACGGGCTCATCGGGATAGTCCGGCTTGGACAATTCGCGCAGGTGAAATTGTGCGCGCGCCAGAAAAACTTCGATTTCCGCAATCGCCTCCGGCGCATCGGCGAAGAGGCGCTCCATTTCTTGCGGCGCCTTCAAATGGCGTTCGGCATTGCTTTCAAGACGACGGCCCGCCTCGGCAAGAGTCATATGCTCGCGCACGCAGGTCAGCACATCCTGCAAGGCGCGGTCATCCGGATCGGCGTAAAGCGCATCGTTCTGCGCCAGCAATCTGACGTCCTGCGCCTGAGCGAGTTGGCGCAGGCGCAGGAGGCGACGTCGATCCGCGCCGCCACGTGGCATATTGGCGCCCAGCCAGACAGGAAGCGAAGCCGCGCGCAAGCACGAGATCGTCTGCTCCAGCCGGTCGAAACCTTGTGTCGGCAGGACGATCAGCAGCAGGTCAGCGGCGTCGGCCAGCAGATCGTCCAACTCCAAAATGCAATCGCCCTTTTTCGCACGGCGCTTGCCGAGCGTGAGCAGGCGGCACAATTGCCCCCAGCCGGCGCGGTTTTGCGGATAAGCGGCGATGTCCGGCGCGCCATCGGCAAAGACGAGCCGCGCGCCGGCCAGAAGCTTGAAATTTTTCGCGCGCGCGGCGATTTCATCATCGCCACGCGCAAATTCCTCCAGCGCGCTGAGCGCGCGCACCACACCGGCGACGGAATTGCGGTCGCACAGGCCAAGGCCGGCGTAATTCATGCCCAAAGCCGCGCCGATCAGCGCCGCCGGCGGCGAGGCGCCGCGCAAGAAGGAATAATGGCTGGCGCAAACCAGTTCGGCATAGGTCATTTTTCAGCCTGGCGTCATGCGAAAAGCCCATGCAGGAACCAGCGCGGCGCATCGTCGCCACGCTCGTAAAGCCCGCGACGGAACAGCCAGAAGCGGCGCCCCTCCCTATCCTCGACGCGGTAATAGTCGCGCGTCGGTTCTTGCGGCCCGGCAAAAGCCCAATCCGGCGCGATGCGCTCCGGACCTTCGGCGCGCAGAATGTCATGCGTTTTCCGGCGCCAGCGAAAGCGCGCCGGCGGCGCGTCCGGCGTCAGGGCCATAGCCTCGATCGGCTGCGGCGGATCGAACAAAGTGAGCGGGCGCGCCGGCGGTTCGCCTTCCGGCGGCCTGGGCCAGTTCGCGGCCGGCGCCGCCGCGACGGGAACGGCGCAGCTCTCGCCCTCGGGCGCAAAAACATCGCCCTGCATGAAGCGCAGCACCCGCGCGCGGCCGAAACGCGTGGTCAGGCGATCGAGCAATTCACTCAATTCTCGCTCCGCCTCCTGGGCGGCGGCCGCATTGAAATCACCTTGCGCTGGCTCGATCTTTTCGACATGCGGCGTAGCGAGGCGCAAGGCGTCGAAGCCGAAACCGGGATCGAGCGGATCGACCAAAGCATCGAGCTTTTCGCGAAATAGCAGAGCCACGATTTTCGGATCGCGCGTCGGCCGCAAGGTCTCGACCGACAAGCGGCGAACGAAACCGTCGGCGCGGAAAAAGCTGGCCTCGAACAGCCGGCCGCCCTGCCCGCGCCGCTCGAGCAGCGTCCTGGTCTCCTGCATCAGATCCAGCAACACGGATTCGATGGAGTCGCGCTGAACCAGGGGCTCGGCGAAATGGCGCTCGACCATGCAATCGGGGGGCGGCCGCAAGGGAGAAATGCGTCGATCCTCGCGCCCGAGCAGGCGTTCGAGCCTGTGCGGAAAATCCATGCCGAAACGCGCGGCGAAAGAGCGCGACGGGCGGCAGGCGAGATCGCCGATCGTTTTCAATCCGGCTCGGCTCAGCGAGAGTTGCGTCTCCTCGTCCATTTCCAAAGCGGTCAAGGGCAGCAGCGCGGCCGCCGCAGACGCCTCGTCCGACGCAAAAACGCCGCCAGCGGAAAAACGCGCCAAAGCGCGCGCGCAATCGGGCGTCGGCGCCAGAGCGATGCAGGCGGAAAAGCCCAGCCGCGCCAGATCGGCGCGCGTGCAGGACGCAAGTTCCGCTTCGCCGCCAAAGAGATGCGCGCAGCCCGACACATCGAGGACAAGGCCATGCGGCTCATCCAGCGCCGTCAGCGGCGTATAGCGTTCGCAACGCGCCGCCAGCCGAAACAGAAGCTCGCGATCCGCCTGCCGGTCGGCTTCCTCGACACGGAGTTGCGGCAGACGGGCGCGCGCATCCGCCAGGGTCAGGCCGGGTTCAAGCCCCTGACGCCACGCGGCGGGATTGAGCGCGTAAAGCCTTTGCGCATTATTTCGTCTTTCGACCAGCGCAAAGGGCGGCTGCTCATCCGGCGCGTCGCCCGGCCGAAACGGACGTAGCCGCTCCGTCGGCAGGAAGGGCAGGAACAGGGCCAGATAGCGACGCATTGCGCCCCTCGACGATTTCGTGAAACAAGCCTTGGTCACGCCGCCACTCCAAACGCCACGAACGATCGGCCGCGCCGCCGCGACGCCGCAGTAGGGTTACCGAAAAACCGGGCGCGCCCGGCGCATTGGCGAGCAGTGCCCGGGAGTGCTGCGCGCAGGCGCGCCAGCGTGAGACTGCGGCGCTGGGCGGCCCGGTTTGCGTTTCGCCCACACGAATGCGCAGCAGGAAAAGCGTGACGCCGGACGCTTCCGCCGATCGCGCCAGACGTAAAGTGGCGGTGAGATCACAGGCTCGAGGATCTCCAAAAATTTCGATCAAGGCGGCGCCCAGGCTTTTGCATCGCGCGGCATCCACACCCGCCCGCAAGACCGTCTCCGCGTCGCGCCCCCGCACTAGTGACACAACCGTAGGATCGGCGCCGAATTCCGCCAGTCCCAGACCATTCAGACGCCCGGCCTCGCTTTCCAGAAAATCCTGTCGCGCCCAGAGCAGAGGCCGCCCCGGCGCGGCGCGCAAGGCCAAGGCAAGACCGAAGCCGACCGCCGCCGGCCAATCGGCGACGCCGGGCGCCTGCACTTCATGCAGGCAGGCGCGATCCAATCCTCCGCCAAGAAAGGCGTCGACCGCGGGCGCGCCCAGAGCGAAGCGGCCCCAGGCCGGCGCCTGCGCCGCGCCGCCCTGCCCTTTTTCGATTCTGGCCAACGCGGAACGCAAGACAGCCAAGGTTCTCGCGCGGGACGACGAAGCCCCTCGCCACGCACTGATCCTCTGCATGGGCAATCCAGTGTTCTTTATTTGTTCTAGAAAATGCCGAAATCATGTTCAAGTCAAGCAGAGTCTCGCAAAGAAGCCGATTTTGGCGCAACACCATGATTTTTCGTCATTTTGAAATGACACCCATGGCCTGAAACGCAAAAAAACCCGCCCGGCCGAAGCCGGGCGGGGTCAAATGTCGAAAGGCGTAAGCTACGCCCGAAAAAGGCTCATATCGCTCGCCGGCGTCACGCGCCGAAGCCGGTCTGCAAATGGGCTTCGGCCAAAGCGCGACGCAGATTCACCACCTCCTCGCGCAGCGAATGCACCTCCAGAGTCAAATCATCGACGCGCCTTTCATAGCCGTCGATCAAAGTGCGCAAGCGCTCGTCGACCGCCGCCTGCATCGCAGGACCGCGATTGACCAGGGCCAGAACGAAGCCGCCAACCGCCGTCAGGGCGCTGGCGCCCAAAGTGACGAGCCAGTTCGGCAATTCACCGCCATTCAGATCCGTGAGGCCTTTGAGCGTCTTGAGCCGTCGCCCGAAATTGTAGGCGTCGACGAAATCGGCCAGATGGCGGCGCAACTGGTCGTGGTCGTCGTAGTGATACCGTTTGACGGTCGCCTCTTTGATCGTGCGGCTCATCCGCTCGACCTGCCCATTGGTCCATGGATGATTGATCTTGGTGCAGCGATGTTCGATGCCGTTTTCCTGGCATCTGAGCCCGAACATGTGCGTTGACCAGCGGGCGGTTGGTCCGTTGGCGTATCGTGGAGGCAGGCGGAACTGGATACCGTTGTCGGTCAACACCGTGTGGATTTTATACGGGACGGCGTTGATGAGGGCCTCCAGGAAGGCCGAAGCGGTGACGCGGTTAGCTTTTTCGACGAGTTGCGTGAAGGCGAATTTCGACGTGCGGTCGATCGCCACGAACAGATAGAGCTTTCCTTCCTCCATCCGCCCTTCGGCGATGTCGATGTGGAAGAAGCCGATCGGATAGGCCTTGAACTTCTTCTTTGCCGGCTTGTCGCCTTCCGTCTCGGGCAACCGGCTGATCCCATGGCGTCGCAGGCAGCAATGCAGCGACGAGCGCGTCAGATGCGGAATGGTCGCCTGCAACGCATAAAGGCAGTCGTCGAGCGGCAGCAGCGTATGCCCGCGAAAGGCTACCGCGATCGCTCGATCAGACCTGCGCTATCGTTGACTATCCGAAGGCGATCCGGGTCGATCAGGGGTCGGAGTTCATCTCCCGCGACCTCGATCTGTGGGCTTACCAGAACAACGTCGTGCTGGACTTCTCTCGGCCGGGCAAGCCGACCGACAACGCGTTCATCGAGGCCTTCAACGGCCGCTTCCGGGCGGAGTGCCTGAACGCCCATTGGTTCCTGACGCTTGCCGACGCGCAGGAAAAGTTGGAGGATTGGCGCAGATACTACAACGAGGATCGGCCACATGGGGCCATTGGCAATAAGCCGCCGATCTCGCTGCAAAATCCCGGTGGCTCATCCAGCCCGCCACCGTGACAAAGGCCGGAAAACTCTACCTTCCGGCGGTCCGAATTTCTGGGGCGGATCACGCCTTCCTCGATCTTGCGCCATTCGTCATCGTCGACGATCTTGGCGGCGATCTCGATACGCTTGGCGTCGTCATTGAAGGCGATCGAGGTCACCTTTCCCGCCGCGATCTTGCCATGCATGGCGCGCAGATTGCCGAAGCTCTTGCCGTCCGACGCCTTGGCGCAGCCGGCCGACCATTGCTCGTAAAAAGGCTTGGTCGAGGCGTAATCGCAGATCTCGCCCGCCTTGTCCGGCAGTTCGGCCGTGGCGTAGCCATAGATCAGACGCCGGGCGGCGTCCGCCTTGCGCAGGGGTATGAAGATTTGCAACGGGTCCGACACGCTCGGCGCTCCTCGCTGGGTTGAGCCCGCCCGCCCTTCGCGGGACTGGCCATGGGGTCGAATATTTTGCTAAAGAAAACCGCGCCGGAGACCGGCGCGGAGATGAGGCGCATAATCATGGAATTCTGGAGCGCGACCGCGCGGGCCCTGAGCCCCTACACGCCCGGCGAGCAGCCGCGCATCGAGGGCCTGGTCAAGCTCAACACCAATGAATGCCCGCTGCCGCCCTCGCCGCACGCGCTCGCCGCCATGCGCGACGCCGCCACCGACGCCCTGCGGCTCTATCCCGATCCGGAATCGCTGGCTTTGCGCGAGGCGCTGGCTCGCCATCACGGCCTGAAGCCCGAGAACGTCTTCGTCGGCAATGGCTCGGACGAAGTGCTGGCGCATGTCTTCGTCGCGCTGCTGAAACACGAGCGTACGCTGCTTTTCCCTGACGTGACCTATAGTTTCTATCCCGTCTGGGCGGGGCTCTATGGCGTCGACTATCAAACCGTCGCGCTCGACGAGGCCATGCGCCTGCGGGTCGACGATTATCGCCGCAACGAAGCCGGCGCGATCATCTTCGCCAATCCCAACGCCCCGACCGGCATCGCCTTGCCGCGCGACGAGGTCACGCGTCTGCTCGAACAACATGCCGACATTCCCGTCGTCGTCGACGAAGCCTATGTCGATTTCGGCGGCGAGACGGCCGCGCCGCTGATCGCGGCGCATCCCAATCTTCTGGTGGTCCGCACCTTTTCCAAATCGCGCGCCCTCGCCGGCCTGCGCGTCGGCTATGCGCTCGGCCAGCCTTCGCTGATCGACGCGCTGACACGGGTCAAGAATTGTTTCAATTCCTATCCGCTGGGCCGCATCGCGCAGGCCGGCGCCATCGCCTCTGTCGAGGACGATTCCTATTTTCAGGCGAGCGTCAGAACCATCGTCGCCGAGCGTGAACGCATGACCGCGCAATTGCGCGAACTGGGTTTTTCGGTATTGCCGTCGAGCGCCAATTTCATCTTCGCCCGCCACGCGACGGCGTCGGGCGCGGAATTGGCCAAGGCGCTGCGCGACCGCGCTGTGCTCGTGCGCCATTTCAACGCGCCGCGCATCGAAGATTATCTGCGCATCACCATCGGAACGGCGGAGCAGACCGACAAGCTGGTCGCGGCGCTGCAAAATATCTTGCGTTAGAAGGCTGCGATCGCCTGCGGACTAGCGAGAGCAACGAAGGGTTAGTGTCGCTCGGCCTCGCCGCCATTGGCGTCGTCGATCCATTCGACGAAGCGCCCTTCACGAAAGGTCGTGGCAAAAAGCCTGCCGCTGCCCCCCTTGCCGTAAGGCCAGTAATATGTGTCACCATGAACCGTCGGCTGACCAAGCCAAAAAACGACGGTCGCAATCGAATCTCCTGGCGCGACACGATCACGCCAGCGGGTGGGAGAAGCCCAATGGCCGCAATCGTCGAACCAATAGCAGACGCGGCTGACGCAACGAGACTCCATCAGGGCATATTTCCCGCCGGAAAATTCACAAGGCCAACGCGCGAGCCCCAACAGGCGCCCGAAACGCAATTCTTCGGCAGCAAGGAGCAGAACGACGAGAAGCCCGAGCGTCAACACGATGCGCTTTTGTTTATGACGCACGCTCATCCGTCCCTTTCCTATCTTCCGATCCAGCGGCGCCCGCGATGACGAAGTCCAAGGCGGCGGATCACCATCCCCGCGCTCAATCCTCGGCGCCGAAAAAGCGCTTGGCTGGAGCACCAGTTTCTTCGTCCATAATCGTGTAATTCTCGATGAAGACTTTCACGCCTGCCTTTTTCGCGCGAATCTCCAACTCAACTGGAAGTTCGGGCGGGATGACCGGATCGTATCCAAATAAGGCGACCCAAATAACAGCCTCGATCTTGCCTGCTTTAACGAGCGTCGCAGTTGGCGGGGCGCAGCGCTCGATATTGTCAAGCCATTGAGAAATGACAGCTACGATGTTTTCGATGTTCGTGTCTTTGATATCCTCGCTCGACGCATAATGCTGAGGCGCGAAGTGCGCTTTCACTCTGCCTCTGGCTGGGATTAATTGACCTTTGACATCGAGATGAGGCCAGTGAGACCCTAACGCAGGGATTACCGGTTCCAATGGCTCCGAATAACTCCACAGCCGCAAACTCGCTTTAAAGAATGGATACTTGTGAGTTCCGACAAAATCTGCCTTGGCCTCAGTCATGAAGGCTTCCAATCACTTCACCGTCGAAAAGAAGATCCCGGTTGTCGAGATCGAATTCGTACGTGTCGGCGCTCGACAACTTCCTAGCGTCCTTCACCGCGTGGATGGCGTCTCCTGCATCTATCGGGTCGATTCCTAAAGCTTTGCAGGCATACGATAAGTTCTTCGTTGTCTTGCCGACTTGAATTTTGCCGCCCGAACTTGTTCACTGGCCGTGTGCGTCGCGCGGTTGCGCGGGATCATATTTGCAAAAAGTTGTGACCTCGTCACGGGATTTGGCCACCCTTTTTTCGGCGTCATTCGGAGCCGAACCGCCACCCAGCCGCATAACCCCCTGCCCCGTCGTCACCGTCAGCACATCGGCCATCGGATCGGGCGGCAGGGTTTCGCCCATGATTTCCGCCGCGCGCCGGCGGGTCATCATGCCGGCATTGACAAAAGCCACCAGATTTTCCCGCTGCACAGTCGGGTCGGTCACCGTCTCATGGCGCCACACAAATTCGACGCCCTCGACTCCCAGCATGGTCTGGATCACATGATCACACAGCCGCTTGATCCAGGCGAGGATCGGCAACAGCCCCTCCTCGTCCGCAGCCTCTTTCTGCGTCTCACTGGTCGCGCGATTCATCTGGTTGACGAAGGGCTGCGGCGAGATCGAAAAAGCGAAGCACACCACCCGCGCGATCCATTCGTCGAAGGCGTTTTTCAGCTCCGGCTCCTTCGTCTGAATGAAGGTTTTCGCCACACCACCGGGCACGAATTTCGCCCGCCGCCGCCGCGCCAGATCGCCGGTGAAATAGAGGTCCCAGTAATCCTGAAAATTCTTGATCTGATCCGGCGTCCACGCGTCGGGCACGCCGATCAAGCTCTCGGGCACATTGCCCTCGCTGTAATAGGTCAACTGGTGCAATTGCCGCTTCAGGCCGATGTTCACCGTCGCCATGACCTGCTCGACTGGCGAAAACCCATAGGCGCGATGCGCCCGCACATTGCGCGGGCGATAGAGAATATCGCGCTCGGAATAATCGACCGCCGGCAGCCCTTTCAAGATCTGCTGAAAAGCGACCGGATAGATCAGCCTGCCGTTCTGCGCGAAGGGCCGCGGCATGCGCCCCCAGGCGTCGAGCACCGGCTTGATGGTGGCTCCGTCAAGCGGATGCAAGGCCAGCAGCGCGCCGGAGCGGTCGCGCTCGCACCAGAGAGCGGGCGCGTCGATCACAAAGAGATCTTCGAGAATCATCCGCATCCACGCGCACCAGTCGTGAACGCCATCCGGGCTGCAAAAGAATTTCTCGACCCGCGCAATGCGATCCGCATTGACCGTCGCGCCCGCCTTGGGACGGATGGTCCAGCTCATGCGCTCGATCTGGTCCTTGCGCGTCTCGATCACCAGACGCAGCAGGTCGTAGGATTCTGCAAGCAATCGAAGATCGGCGAAGGAGAACGCCTCATAGCTGCGCGCCGCGATGTTGAGATTATAGCCGGAGGGAAAGTCCCATTGCCGTCCAGCGACATCCGAGGGCGCGCCAGGCGCCTGCGGATCGGACGGGCCGAACCAATCGGCCGCGCTTTCGAAGCCGCTGAAACGCGCGGTGACTTCGACAGGCGAAAGGGACCAGCGTGGCAAGCCCGCGCCGCGTTCGGTCATGTGTGACTCCAAAGCTTAGGAATGTGCGAGGACTATCGTCGTCAGAACGCAGACGAACTGTCTTCGTCTGTATGTTGGCGGTCATCCGCATGATGACGCCGAGGATCTCCGGCGATTATTCCCTGTTGCCAACATAGCGCGACGGCACGGCGAACCACAGGCCGCCGGGGTCGCAGTCAGGCGATCCCGACGCCAGCCATTCTTTCATCACCGCATCGAGGATTTCTGAATTGGTCTCGCCATACTGCGGCTGATAGATCCAGTCGTATTCCGTACCGCCGCCGCCCACGACCGGCTTGGCGCCATGCACCAGCAGTTCGGCCACGCATCGACGAACGAACTCGGTGAGATCATCCCCCGTCAACTCGAAATCATGTCGACCGACAGGCGCAATCTGCCACAATCCGACGGCGTCGATAGGCAATTCACCGGAAACTTTCTGGATAAAATCCAGGACAGTCTCGCCGAAAAAACGATCTCTCGCCTGAAGGTTCAAACTCATCGCTGGTGCACCTTGAGACCGCGCGGCAGATTGCCGTTACTATCCTTGATTACGTCTATTGTCGGTCCGTGCGTGCGGCTCGATCGAACGCCAAATATCGAGCCATCGCCCCTTTGATACCATGCGCCATCATAGCCCGTTTGCGCGGCGACCGGAACGGCGCCATCCATCAATTGGGCCTGCAATTGATCGAATTGACCGGGTGACACTGTCCTCGTGCGGGAGTCTGTGCGAGGATACACATATCCAACGGGCTCGCCGTTCGGCGACAGGATGTCGCCAATGCTTCTACTGCTCGCAACCTGCGCGCTATTTCCGCTCTGCTGTGATGGCCCGTCATCACCCGAACCGGATGAGCTCGACGGCGCAACGATCGAAAGCCCCGGCTTTTGATCGGGATCGCGTTCATTCGAGTCTCGCGACTGTTGGCCGCCCGTCTGATCCAACGTCGGCCCGCCATTATGGCCGATGCCCGGCGCCTCATCCTTGCCGTCCTCGTCGGACGCCTTGTCCGACGAGACTCCGGGCAACCAATAGCCGGGTCCATCCTCAATATCGCCCTTGGGCCGTGCGACAGAACCCAGCCGGCGGCCGTCAGCGAAAGCAGCGCGCCGCCGGCCAGGGCATAGACGCCGGCGGCGACTTGCATGGCCCCGCCCGCGATCAAGTTTTCTGCGGCGCTCGCGGCAACGATTGTCCCGCCGCCCGAAGTGACGAAGCGCCCGATGGAGGGATCGCGCGGATGCAGGGCTCACGCATTGGCGACAGGCGCCTATTTTCGGATATGCTTGGGCGGTTCGAGGGCGGCTAACACGAATTCGAACACCAAATGAGGCTCGTTCGTCACCAGACTCAAGAATTTTCGGGAAAGTCGAACTGACTCAGCCTCGAAATCAGGAGAACTGTATATCCTGGAAAAATCTGCAATAAAATCCATCTGGGGAATAAGCCCTTGATCCGACAAAATGAACCCCTCGATCCCAAGCACCCCGACGCCAATATGCTCGCATAGATCGAGCAACTTTTCGGCCGTCGAACGGTTAAACAAGGGCTCTGAATGCGATCGAGCTGTGGATTGCAGATCTCGACCGCTCAACAAGTCGTCGACGTTTACGGCGATCCTTTCGCCCATGGCGCCCTCCAGTCTGGATCATTCCGATCGGATAACTGAACCACCGTTCTGTCCGTGTCATTAACAACGACGTAAGAACCATCCGTATTGACATAAGCCGTGGCTGGATCATCGCGCCGAACACCCAAAATATCGTCGAAACGCGTACCTCGGGCAGGAATCGTTTTAGCAGGGCTGGATAATGTTGACCTGATCGAATCAGACGTCCATCCTCGAGCGCTCATTTGGTCTGCGATTTTTCGTTCAACGACAAAATCTGCATTATTCGTCGCTGTCGCCTCATTTCCACTCTGCTGCGACGAGCTGTCATCACCAGAACCAGATGAACTCAGAGGCGCAGCAATCGAAGGCTCCGGCTTTTGATAGGGATCGCGCTCGTTCCGGTCTCGCGACTGTCGGTCGCCAGCCTGATCCAGTGCCGGCCCGCCGTTGTGGCCGATGCCCGGCGTCTCGGCCTTGCCTCTGCCGCCAAGCGTGACTTAAAGATCAAGCAACTCCCGTGCAGAAGGAGAATCCAACAGCAGATTTTCGCCAAGCTCCAGCGCAAACTGCTTTACCGATTCTTGTGAATGCTCGCGGGTGACGCCTGGAATTGCAGCCTCTGTGAGTAACTCACGTCGACCATTCGGATAAAGTCGTTCGATCGACAATTTACGGGACGCCTTATCAATCGATACAATATGGGCGAAGTCATCGCTCATGTTTTTCTCGCCTCAGTTGTTCCAAGTGTTCAGCGGCGGAATTGGCCTGCCAGCCAAACATGCCGCATACCTTTCCGATGCAGATGTATAACATGCAGCGCCTGCTCTCGCCCCCCGCCGTCTCGCGATCGCCCTGCAAGTGTCGGTATCAATTCGATAAAGGTCTTCGCATTGCTGCTGGCGATCCGTCGTATCGCCAGCAGCGTCATCATCTTGTGCTGACGTCCGATTTTCATTGGGAATTCCCGGTAACCAATAGCCGGGGCCATCCTGAATATCGCCCTTGGGGCCGTGCGACAGCACCCAGCCGGCGGCGGTCAGCGAAAGCAGCGCCGCCGCCGGCTAGGGCATAGACGCCAGCAGCGATCCGCATGGCCCCGCCCGCGATCAAACGTTCCGCGACGCTCGCCGGAACCGCGGCCGCGCCGCCCGCCGAGACAAAGCGGCCATTGGAGGGATCGCGCGGATGCTGGCTTTCATCCCATTCCGCCTTGGCCAGCCGGACATTCGGCCCCTCGATCCCCGCCGCATGCAGGATTGTCCAGGGCGAAAAACCCTTGCCGAGAAAAGTCGCGCCCGCCTTGAGAATTTCCGCGTCGCGCGGGCCGCGCAGCGGCGGCAGGCCGATTTGCGCCAGGCGGATCGCCGCGCCGGCCCATTCGCCTTTCGCGAGACATTTCGAAACGCCGTGCACGCCATGCAGGACATTCGGCTGGACCGCGCCGCCCTGCGCCAGCGAAAGCAAAGAGTAAATCTCCGCTTCGCGTCCTTCGACAACCAAGGCGACGGCGCCGTCCGCGCGCTTTGTCAGCGGCGCGACGATAACGCCTTCGCCCAGCACAAGGCCGTGACCGGTCAATTGCGCCGTGCGGCAAAATCGCGGCGCGGGCGGCAGATTGAAATGCCCGGCCGGGCATTCACCCCGACGCTCATGATTTAGCGGCGCGATCATTCCTTGCCATGCTCCTTCGCCGCCATCGTCCGGTAAAATTCAAACACGCCGGCGCCCTCGCCCTGATCGAAAACCAGCGAGGAAACCGCTCAGACCAGAGCGTCCACGCGATCCGGCGAATAGCCGGCGCGGGCGCGGTCGAAATCCGGCGTCATCAGGCACATCTGGTCTTCGAGCTTTGCGAACACGCCGCAATGGCGCACCCTGCCCTGCTCGTAGAGCGCGGCCACCGGCTCGGCGCGCGTGAATTTGCCGCGCGACGCCCGCACCGCGCGAAAGGCGATATTGGCGTCGACCTGACGCACCAGCGTCTCGATCATCTCGCCGCCATTATTGACCTCCGCGACGAGACAATCCGCGCCATAATCCTTCAAGGCCGTCACAGCGCGCGAAACCCAGCCGAGCGGCGTCTCGCCTTGCCGCGACAGATCGGCCAGCACGAAAACCCGCCGGTCCGCCGCCAGACCGGCGACGATCATGCCGCATTCGTCGGCGCTCTCGCCGGACGTAACCGGCGGATCGAGCGCCACGACAATGCGTCCGAGTTTTGGCGCGTCTTCCTTCGCGACATGCGCGGCGTCGATGGTCTCGCGCGTCCACAAGGCGCCGGGCACATCGAGCAGCATATGCGCGTGCAATTCCTGCCGCCCCAGCCGCGTGCCCTCATATTTGCGCACGACGCGGTCGAGAAAATTCGCGGCGAGATTGCCGATGTTTTCATAGGTCGAATGCTGCGTCGAAAAGGTCAGCGGATCGGCAAGCAGAGCGCGCATCAGTTTCGTCGGCCGCGGCGTGGTGGTGACGATCGCCTGCGGCCTGGCGCCGAGGCGCAGGCCAAACACCGCCTGATCCCAGGCTTCGGGATAGCGCCATGCGGCGAGTTCGTCGGCCCATAGTTTCATGTGCTGCTTGCCGCGCAGCCGCTCCGGCTCTTCGGCGGAAAACAGCAGACTCTTCGCGCCGTTCGGCCATTCCAGCCGCCGCTTGTGCGCGACGTAGCGAGGACGCTCGTCGCGCGGACACAAAGCCAGCACGCCCGATTCGCCCTCAACCATTACGTCGCGCACGTCATCGGCGGTGGCGCCGATCAGATTGACCAGGGGAAAATCGCGCGCCCAGTGGCGCACGGTTTCCGCTCCGGTGCGTGTCTTGCCCCAGCCGCGCCCGGCCAGGGGAATCCAATAGACCCAATCGCCGTCGGGAATGAGTTGCTCGGGCCGCGCCCAGAAGGGCCAGAAGGTTTTCAGCGATTCCAGTTCATCGGCGTCGAGACGGGCGAAAAAGGCGGCGCGCTCGCGCGGGTTCATCCGCGCCAGCACGCGCGCGTCGGTTGGCGGCTTTTGCATGACGGGCTATTTCTTGCCGTCCGCGTCACCCTTCTCAGACGCCTGCCCGCGCGCCAATGCGTCGAGCTTTTTCAGCAGCGTCTGACGCGCTTCGTCGAGCGAGACCACCGCCTCCGGCCCCGCATCGAGGCCGAGCAGTTTCGCGCGCCGATCCATGATCGACAGCACGCGCGAGATCGCCGCCGCATCGCCGCCCATCGCGGCCTTGTAATGGGCGGCCTGCAACTGATCGAGCCGCATCAGTTCGAGCTGGCGTAATTCGCGCGCCGGTTGGTCGCGGCAGGACCGCAGACTCTTGGCGACGATCGCATGGATGCGGCTGACGCTGACGCGGCGAAAGCCGGCCTCCGGCAATTTCCGTGCGATCTCATGAAAGGTCAGGCCATGCAGACGCATGTTCAGGATCGCGAGGTCGCGATTTACGCGCTCCAACGGACTTTGGTCGTCACGCGAAACAGCCTCGGCGCGCGCGCGCCGGACAGCGCCTTTGGTCTGAATCTTTTCGCGCGGATCGGACGCCATCTGTGTTCCATTTCATTGATCCGGCCGGCGACGCGCCGGCGGAAAACAAAACCCGGCGTCTCCCTCTCGGGAGCGCCGGGCGCAAATCGTCAACATGGATATTTGTAGCGGAAGTCGGCCGACCCGTCAATGGGCTTTAGTGGGATTTTTCATTTATTTTGGGATTATGCCCATTTTCGCTGCCGCGGGCAGCTAATGGGCTTTGATGGGCGTCGTCAGTTGACGGTAAAACGCCCGGCGAAACGCCCGATGATGCGGATGTCATCGAGCGCCGCCTCATAAGGCGAATAGGACGCATTGGCGGAAATCACCCGCACGCGGGCCGGCTCGGATCCCATGACGATTTGCAAGCGCTTGATGACGAGGCCATATCCGTCCCAAAGCGCGAATATGCCTTCCGGGCTGGGCGTCGTGTAACGCAGGTCGATAAAGACCCGGTCGCCTTCCTGAAGGCGAGGCTCCATCGAATCGCCGATCACCTCGAACACGCGAATGTGCC
>NZ_JAYSBG010000026.1:0-20046 GCF_041915505.1 Rhodoblastus sp.
GAGCATGATTGAATTCTTCGTTCAGCAATCGACAATTCAACGGGCGGCGGGAGAGCGCGCAATGATGGAACGATTGGAAGCTGGCGCCAATGGGCGCCACGACAAATACCAGCGCCTGATCGACGCGGCGCGCAAGGAGCATACGATCAAGGTCGCCGTCGCCCATCCTTGCGACGAGGTTTCGCTCTCCGGCGCCATCGAGGCCCGTGAAATGGGCCTGATCGAGCCGATCCTGGTCGGACCGGTCGAGCGCATCCGCGCCGTGGCGACAAAGGCCGGGCTGGACCTTGCCGGCGTCGAGATCGTGAACGCGCAGCACAGCCATGAATCGGCGGCCAAGGCGGTCGAACTGGTGTCCTGCGGCAAAGTCGAAGCCCTGATGAAGGGCAGCCTGCACACCGACGAACTGATGGCCGCGGCCGTCTCGAAACAGGCCGGCATCCGCACCGCGCGGCGCATCAGCCATTGCTTCGTCATGGACGTGCCCAACCATCCGGACGCCCTCATCATCACCGACGCCGCGATCAATATCGCGCCGACGCTGGAGGACAAGGTCGACATCGTCCAGAACGCGATCGACCTCGCCCATGCGCTCGGCGCGCCGGAAGTGCGGGTGGCGATCCTGTCGGCGATGGAGACCGTGACCTCCAAAGTGCCCTCGACCATCGAAGCCGCGGCCTTGTGCAAGATGGCCGAGCGCGGCCAGATCACGGGCGCGATTCTGGACGGCCCGCTGGCGCTCGACAACGCCATCAGCCCGGAAGCCGCCGCGATCAAGAAGATCGTCTCGCCGGTCGCCGGCCGCGCCAATGTGCTCGCCGTTCCCGATCTCGAGGCCGGCAACATGCTGGCGAAAAGCCTGACGTTCCTCGCCGGCGCCGACGCCGCCGGCATCGTGCTCGGCGCCCGCGTGCCGATCATCCTGACCAGCCGCGCCGATTCGGTGATCGCCCGCCTCGCCTCCTGCGCCGTGGCGGCGATGGTCGCCGCCGCCCGCCGCAAGGCGGCGGCCGTTTCGGTGACATAGGGGCGATCGCAAGCACGCTTCCGCCGAATGAAGCGTCACGCGCAAGCACGGGAGGAAACCATGGCCGATTGCATAGCCGTCATCAACGCCGGTTCGTCGAGCATCAAATTTGCAATTTACGACGCTTCGACGGAAGGAGGTCTGGCCTTCAAGGGCCAGATCGAAGGCATTGGCGTCGCGCCACACCTCAAGATCGTCGGCGCCGACGGCGCGGCGCTGAACGATCGCCGATTTCCCAAGGACGGTTTCGATCACGACGTCGCCATGCGGGAAATCATCGCGGCAAGCCGCGCCCTGCTCGGCGGCTCCGAAGTTGTCGGCTTCGGTCACCGCGTCGTCCACGGCGGCGTCCAGTTCGACAAGCCGATCATCGTGACGAAAGAAGTTCTGGACGAACTGGCCAAACTTTGCCCATTGGCGCCGCTGCACCAGCCGCACAATCTCGCGCCGATCAGAACCGTCTTCGAGGTGGCGGCGCACAAGCCGCAGGTCGCCTGTTTCGACACGGCCTTTCACCGGAGCCAGCCTTCGCTCGCGCAGACCTACGCCCTGCCCCGCCGCTTCACGGAAGATGGCGTGCGGCGTTATGGATTCCACGGCATCTCCTACGAATATCTGACCTCACGGTTCCGCGAACTGGCGCCGGACCTCGCCAGCGGCCGCATCGTCTTCGCCCATCTCGGCAATGGCGCGAGCCTTTGCGCGGTCAAGGACGGCCGCAGCATCGCGAACACAATGGGATTTACCGCCGTCGAAGGCCTGATGATGGGCACGCGCTGCGGATCGATCGATCCGGGAATCGTCCTGCATTTGATGCAGCATTACGGCATGGACGCCCAGGCGATCGAGGATGTGATCTACAAGAAATCCGGTCTGCTTGGCGTCTCCGGCCTATCCCCCGACATGCGGTCCCTGCGCGCCTCGAGCGCGCCGGAAGCCCGAGAGGCCATCGCGCTTTTCGTCTACCGCATCGTCAGGGAATTAGGCTCGCTGGCCGCCGCTTTGGGGGGCCTCGACGCGCTGGTTTTCTCGGGCGGCATTGGCGAGCACGATGTCGCGACGCGCGCCGAGGTCGTCGACGGTTGCCGCTGGATTGGCGCGGCGCTCGACGCCGAGCGCAATGCTCGTGGCGAACTGAGGATCAGCCACGACCAATCGCGCGTTTCTATCTGGGCGATCCCCACGGATGAGGAACGGATGATCGCGCGCCACACCAGGGCGCTGCTGTCATAGCGATGCTTGAATGGAATGGCGCGGCGCCGCCATTCTAGCGGCTGTTCAGGTCCGACGCCTTGCGGAGATAAATGAACCAATAGACCGCGGCGACCATGACCGAGCCGCCGATCACATTTCCGACCGTCACGGGCGCGAGATTGTCGAAAACCGCCGTGCGCCAGGTCAGCGACGCGAAATCGTCCGGCGTTCGCCTGATCGCCTGCCAGAACGTCTCCGGCGCGCCATATTTGATGGACAGCCCGATGGTCAGGAAATAGATATTGGCGATGCTGTGCTCGAAGCCGGCGGCGACGAAAGCCGCGATGGGCGGGACGATCGTTATGATCCGCCCTGCGGTCGTGCGCGCGCTGTAGCACATCCAGACGGCCAGACAGACGAGCGTGTTGCACATGATCCCGAGCGTCAGCGCGGGAACCAGCCCAAGCTCCACCTTGGCCTTGGCCGTCATCAGCGCAGTGAAACCGACCGCCCCGCCGCCAAACGTATATTGCGTCGTGAGAAACATCAGGATTGCCGTAAGCGCGGCGCCAATAGCGTTGCCGCAGAAGGCGACGAGCCAGTTCGCCAACAGGTCCTGCGTTCTGACCCGGCCGCTCGCCCAGGCGATGACGATCAGATTGTTTCCGGTGAAGAGTTCGGCGCCGCCGACGACGACCAGGATCAGACCAAGGGAAAACACCACGCCAATGACCAGCCGCATGATCCCGTAGGGCAGGCTCGCGGTGAAGGGCGCGCCATCGGCGCCGATTGTTCCCGAAATGCTCCCCGAAGCCACCGTCGTCGCGAAGATCGCGCCGAGCCGTTCCGCGAAGCGCAGCGTCGGCGCAAGCTCGCGTTCAGTTGTCCTCCGGTAGGTCTCCGGATCCGAACTCTTGATGTCGAGCAGCACGAGGTCGAGGTTCGCCAGATAATCGTCGTCGACGCGGTCGCCGAGATAGCCCGACGTTTCGATCGCCGTATGCAGACCGAGCTTTTTGGCGCCGGCGAGGATCCGCTTGGTGAAGGCGAGCTGGACCATCGGCTCGCCGCCGGAAATGGTCAGGCCGCCGTCGAGCGCCAGCAGCGCCGGCGCGAAATCGCCGAGCCGGTCAATGACTTCCTGCGCCGCGATATAGGCGCCGTCCTTGAGATGCCAGGTATCGGGATTGTGGCAATAGGAGCACCGCAGCAGACAGCCCGAAACGAAGAGCACGACGCGAAGTCCTGGACCGTCGTAACGCGAAGACGACTCGTAGGAATGTGCATATCCGAACGCGCCGTCGCCGTCCGCTTCGGTGTCCGGCGGCGCGTCGGGCGACATCCCGACGCGCAACAGGTGGCGGCTGCCAGGCTCGATATGTCCGAGATGAGACATGACCAATCCTCCCCGCTCAAACCTGGCCGTGGAAGGTGCGGCTGATGACATCCATCTGCTGCTCGCGCGTCAGGCGGACGAAATTGACCGCATATCCCGAAACCCGGATGGTCAACTGCGGATATTTATCCGGATTCTGCATCGCATCCTCGAGCGTCGCCTTGTCGATGACGTTGAGGTTCATGTGGAAGCCGCCATGCTCGAAATACATATCGAAGGCTTTGGCGGCCTCCGCGATCAGTTGCTCCTCGCTGAGGTGGGCCTGTTGCGGCGTGACCGATACCGTATAGCTGATGCCGTCCTGCGCATGGGCATAGGGCAGTTTCGCGACGGACAGGCACGAGGCCAGCCAGCCGTGGCTGTCGCGGCCGTGCATCGGATTGGCGCCAGGCGCGAAGGGCTGGCCCTTGCGACGTCCGTCGGGTGTATTGCCGGTCGCCTTGCCATAGACGACATTGCTGGTGATCGTGAGCACCGACTGCGTATGCAAGGCGCCGCGATAGGTCGGATGTTTCCGGATCTTGTCCATGAAGCGACGGACGATGTCCACCGCCAGCAAGTCGACCTTGTCATTGTTGTTGCCGAATTTGGGGAAGTCCCCTTCGACAGCATAATCGACCGCCAGACCTGCCTCGTCGCGGATGATCCGGACCTTGGCGTATTTGATCGCCGAGAGACTGTCGGCGACGACGGAAAGACCGGCGATGCCGAACGCCATGGTGCGCAGGATGTCGCGGTCATGCAGCGCCATTTCGAGGCGCTCATAGTAATATTTGTCGTGCATGTAATGGATGCAGTTCATCGCATGCACGTAAGTGCGCGCGAGCCAGTCCATCATGCGGTCGAACTTCGCCATCACGTCGTCATAGTCGAGGTATTCGCCCACGCAGGCCGGCGCGGCGGGCGCAACCTGTTCCCCGCTGACTTCGTCGCGTCCGCCATTGATTGCATAAAGCAGGCATTTCGCGAGATTCACCCGCGCGCCGAAGAATTGCATCTGCTTTCCAAGGCGCATGGCCGAGACGCAGCAGGCGATTCCATAATCGTCGCCCCAATAGGGACGCATCAGGTCATCGTTCTCATACTGGATCGACGAGGTCTCGACGGAAAGCTTGACGCAATAATGCTTGAACGCCTCGGGCAGGTTTTTCGACCAGAGCACGGTCATGTTGGGCTCAGGCGCCGGCCCCAGATTTGTCAGCGTGTGCAACATGCGGAAGCTGGTGCGCGTCACCAGGGTCCGTCCGTCGAGGTCCATGCCGCCGATGCATTCAGTCGCCCAGTAGGGGTCGCCAGAGAAGAGAGCGTCATAGTCTGGCGTGCGCAGGAACCGGACGATGCGCAGCTTGATCACCAGCTGGTCGATCAGCTCCTGGGCGCCCTCTTCCGTCAGGCGCCCTTCGCGCAGGTCGCGCGCGACATAAGCGTCAAGGAATGTGCTGATGCGGCCGATCGACATGGCCGCGCCATTGGCCTCCTTGATGGCGCCAAGATAGCCGAAATAGGTCCACTGGACTGCCTCGCGGGCGTCGGCGGCCGGCCGGCCGATGTCGCAGCCATAGAGCTTGCCCATTTCCTTGAGGTCGGCGAGCGCGCGCAATTGGTCGGCAAGTTCTTCGCGCAGGCGGATGATGTCGTCCGTTGGCCACATCTCGTCGATCTGGGCGCGCTCCGCGCGCTTGGCCTCGATCAATTTGTCGACGCCGTAAAGAGCGACGCGGCGATAGTCGCCGATGATGCGGCCGCGGCCATAGGCGTCGGGCAGACCTGTGATAATGGCCGCCTTGCGGCATTTCATGATTTCCGGCGTATAGGCGTCGAAAACGCCGTCATTATGAGTTTTCCGGTAGCAGGTGAAGGCTCGGCGCACGGCGGGGTCCGGCTCGATCCCGGCCGCCTTGAGGCCGGATTCGACCATGCGCAGGCCGCCGTTCGGCATGATGGCGCGCCGGAATGGCTTGTCGGTCTGGAGGCCCACAATGACCTCGTTATCGCGGTCGATATAGCCGGGCCCATGCGCGAGCATGGTCGAGGGATTAGCCGGGTCGGCGTCGAGGACGCCTTTCTTCATCTCCTCGCGGAAATAAGGCTGGAGCGCGGCCCAGACCGCTTTGGTGCGAGCGGACGCGGGCGACAGGAACGATTGGTCGCCCTCATATGGATCGACATTGGCGACGATGAAGCCACGGACATCGATCTCGTCTTGCCACCGGCCTGATTGAAAATCGCGCCAGGGATCCGCCCTCAGCGGCGTAGAGGCTGATTTTGCGATATCGTCCATTTTTCCCTCCCGGAAAAGGACTATCGACATTCCCTCGGCGCCAGCGCTTATTATTCGGCGATTGAGGCGCCGCACAATTATTTTGAATATTACTCCGTTGGAATCAATGGCGCTTTGACATTGGTCAATTTATCGCATTTGCTGATGCCGACCGAACGATTTCTAAGAAATCATAAGAATTGACGTACAGGCGATTGCCTCCCGGTCAACCAGGCGGAGATCACGCAGCTCGCGTCTCAACCGCGCCGGATTTGCCGGCGCCGATCGAGCGGCTCGGGCGAAATTCGCGGCGCTGGAACGCTATCGCCGTCAAGACCTGGCTGGAAACGCAAGGCAAGGCGTGAACGAGACAGGGGCGATCCGGTATTTCTGGGTCATGAAAAATTCGCGGCGCCCGCCACGGATGCGCGGGCGAGCGTTTTGCCAGCGCGCAGCCTCTCGAAACGCCCTTTCGCGCTCGCCATCGGGACCATGCCATCGGCCGCTCCGCCCGGAATCAGATTGATTGAGGCCGCGACCGTGATTGCACGTCCTGCATTCCGCCTCGTGAATGCAGCCCCGGTTGCGGGTCCAATTTTCGGCAATGAAAAATTGTTGTGTCATCCCGATGCCCTTGCGGCAGCGCAGGATGGCCGATCGGCCGAACCGCCCCCGGGCCATCCGGGGCTGCTCCAACGCAAAGCGCACGGATTCTTTTCAGGGCCGAGCCAAGGGAGCTGGAATCAGGACGAAGCGCGCGCCGTCCGCAATTTGCTCGGCGACGTCCGGATCGCCACGCAAGGCGGCTTCGGAACGAGCATCCGGCCAGCTTGCGGTTGGAAGATTGCCTAGCCATTCCGCCAAGGCAGCCTCCGCGCCGGCGAGCGCTTCGCTGCGGTCTTTGCCCATGGCGACGCAGCCGGGGCAATCCGGAAATGCAACGCCGAATTCGCCTTCGCTCTGATCTAGGAGGCCGATGAAATGCAATTTGCCACCCCTCGATCGTCATGGGGTCACAGGGGCGGCCTGGTTTCATTTGAGCGGCAGTGCGAGAGGCATCCGCACCCGTTCGTCCAACTTCGCGTCCGATTATTGGACCGATATTGGACGCAATCCGCACCCCAAACGCTTTATTTAAGTGGCGCGCCCGAAAGGATTCGAACCTCTGACCCCCAGATTCGTAGTTTGATGGCGATCGATTTCTAGAGTTTTCCTATCCTTTCTTCAACGAAAAATATCTTCATATTACAGCGTATTATCTTTTCCCTTGATTACCGGAGTTAGCTGGGCTTATCCTGATTTCGCTTACCGGTTGCTTACCGAACGCTTACCGAGCCGGCATGTCTGGAGGTTGGAAGTTGCCCCGAGGCCGCATCTCGAAACGATCAGTCGACGCCCTGTCCTGCCCGGCTGGAAAAGACCGTGAAATCCTATGGGATGACGCCCTGGCTGGCTTTGGTGTGGCCGCGTTTCCCACGGGCAAGAAGGTCTATGTCGCCCAGTATCGCCAGCATGGCCGGTCGCGCCGCATTTCGATCGGCGAACATGGCCGGCTCACGCCCGACGAAGCGCGGTCACAGGCAAAGGTGCTGCTGGGCCAGGTCGAAACCGGCGCTGATCCGGTTGAGGAACGCAGAGCCGAGCGCGCTAAGGAGACGTTTCGCGAGACATCCGCGCGTTTCATGGCCGAGCACGTCTCGACCAAGCGCAAGGGCCGCACGAAAGAGGAATACCAGCGATTGCTGGATCTTCACATCCTTCCGAGCGTCGGCTCTCGCCGCCTGGTCGACATGACGCGATCCGAAATTGCGCAACTGCATTCCAAGCTCTCGTTCTCCCCTTTTGCGGCCAATCGCGCATTGGCTCTTATATCCGCGGTGTGGAACTGGGCGGCGAAGCGGGACGAGGTTTCGTTCGCGGACAACCCGGCTAAAGGCATCGAGCGCAACCCGGAGCGCGGGCGGGAGCGATTCCTGACCAGCGAGGAAATCGCGCGCCTTGGCGACGCCTTGCACGAAGCTGAGACGATCGGACTATCCTGGGCCGTCGATGATAGCAATCCGAAGGCGAAGCACACGCCGAAAGAGCGCCAGCGCACCAAGATCGATCCCCATGCAGCTGGCGCGATCCGCCTGTTGATCCTGACCGGCGCCCGCCTGCGCGAAATCCTGGGCGCCAAATGGGAGCATGTCGATTTGGAGCGTGGCATCATCCATCTGCCGGACAGCAAGACCGGAGCAAAGCCGATCTACCTTTCGGCCGCGGCGCAAGAGGTTTTGATCACCCTGCCCCGCATCAAGGATAACCCGCATGTCATCCCCGGCGAGAAGAAAGGCGCGCCGCGCCCTGACCTGAAGCGTCCTTGGGCGACGCTCACGCGCGCAGCCGGCCTTGGGGGCGTCCGCATCCACGACTTGCGGCATAGCTTCGCCTCTTTCGGCGCCGGCGCGTCCCTTGGGCTCCCGATCATTGGAAAGCTGCTGGGACATAGCCAAGCTGCGACAACGCACCGTTATGCGCATTTGGACGCCGATCCGATGCGGCGCGCGGTCGATACTATCGGTTCAACAATCAATGCGGCCATGAACCGGCGCGCGTCGGCCGAAGTCGTTGATCTGAAGACGATGAGCAAGCGCAAATCCAAAGGTCGCGCGTCGGAGTAATTTCATCGTGGATGCAAAAACAACACCGTTCGATTTGTCCCGCCCGAGATGGCCTCTATCCGTCGTCCTTGTTTGGATTGCTACTCGAAATGATGAGTGCGCCGCTCAGGCCTCGGATATGGATATTTCGGCTTGTGACAGTTTCCTTGAAGTTCTCCGAAATCACTTCGGTCTTCCCCATGGCCAAAGCGCCTCCGACGCATGGTCGAATGTTTTAGCGCCCGCAATGGATGAGGGGAGCATAAAGGCGTCGGCGGTTCATGCGAGGATCAATCGCATGGGCTACGAGAATGTCACTCCTGGGGTCCTTTTCCCGCCGCCGGATCAGCCATTTAGTGCTTCCACGCACGAGTTTTTCGAAGAGTGTGGCGATAAAGAAGCCGTGCTCCGACCTATTGGCAGCAACTTCGCCCATGAATGGAGTGAATGGCGCGCTCTGATGTTCTCCCGAAAAGATGTTTTAGAGCTGTGGCCAGCAATAATTGTCCAGAGCAAAACTCCAATTTCAGACGATGAAATACAAGCGACTCTTCTTCTTTACAAAGAAAATAAAGGAAAAACGCCAACGGCGCGCGACTGGAAATCAATTAGTTTTTCTGACCATGTCACCAAGGCGCGTTACGAAAAAGTGCTGAAAGAGACGTTCGGCGCCACCCAAGGGCGGCCCGTTAAAAATGTCCTGAAATAATGTCCCGGAACTATTTTCGTCAGGACATTAAGACATTTCGACAAGCCAGAAAATGTGGTTAAGTTTCTTCGTCATTCCCGGCATTGAACCGGGCCCCTACATCGGGAATGACGATGAGCGCCACACAGTTTCTACGCCGCAAAGACGCGGGCCATTATCTCAAGAGCAGGTTCGGCTTCGGCAGCGAGAAGACACTCGCAAAACTCGCATGTGTCGGCGGAGGGCCGGAGTTTCGTAAAGCGGGTTCGGCCGTCCTGTATGAGCCCGAAAAGCTCAATGATTGGGCGTTGACGAAAATTGGGCCCAGTCGCCGCTCCACTTCCGATCTCGGCGAGGGTGAGTGATCGCTCATGCACGATATCGCAAAGAGCCCGGCCGCGTGGGCTGACGCGGACCGGGCCCGGAAGATCGTTTGCGTGCTGCCTGCGATCAATCCGGACCATATCTCACCATCCCCTGAAACTCAACAGTTTCGCTCGGCTTGGCTGTCTCGGCGTTACCGCATTTCGTCGCCGCTTGCCGCGACCATTGCTCTTCTTTGCTTTGGGGAGGGCGCCCGATGAGCTTCCAATCGTCACCGGAGAGGATTGAAGAGATCCGCGAGCGGGCGGCCTCGGTCGCCGGTCTCGCAAAGTGCATGGAAGACGCAATTAAGCCCGTCTGCGAAGCTGTTGGGTGTCAGGCGGCGAACGACGTATGGGCGGCCGGCCATGCCCAGCAACTCACAACGTTCCAGCTTTTCATGGCGGCAATAGGGGTAGGCGCGCCCATCATTGAGGACGCCTTCCAATCACTCCCCTTCGAAACGCTGATGGACGCCTTGAGGAAAGGCTGCATGAGGCAGCTCAACGAGCTGTATCGCGGCCAAACTGACGGGGGCTCCGAATGAGCCGCCCGTTCCTTTTGAAAGATCAGACGCCAGAACAGGCGGAAGCCGAGCGTCTCGAACAACTCGCCGCCCTGACGAAGCAACGCGCCGAGTTCGACCAGGCGGCGCGGGACGAGAGCGCAACCTCCTATCGTCCTGGCGATGATCCGCCGGCGTGGATGGTCGCTCGCATGCTCGACTTCCTGCGCGCGCTCAAGGGCGCCGCGGACGGCCGCATATTCGTCACGTCCCTGAACAACGAGCAGCGGCCGGCGAACGCGCCATGGGAAAAGAAATGGAAGGTGCACGAGCTGCTCATCGATCCGGCCGCGATCGACGCGCCGATGGTTCTTTCATCATTCGTCCGTCGTCACGGAACCGACGATCGCGGGATCTTCGTTTCGCCGCAACCGATTAATCATGAGCTGGCGTGCGCCAACCAGGCGGCGGCGGAAGAGCACAATAAAACAGAAGCCGCACGAAAGAAGGCCAACCCGAAACATGCGGGTGACCGATGGTCGACGTCGCTACGCCAAAAAGGCCACATAGCAGCAATCGGGTCGATCTGCTTCGAGATCGATTTCAAGCATCATGCCGGAAATCCGCCTGACGAGGTCCTCAACCGGACGCTGAACGGCTTCTTCGACAGCGCGTTGCAGCCTTCGATCGTCAATCTGTCGCCAGGCGGCCCGCATGCCTTCCTGTTGCTGGACGAGCCGCTCGAGGCGACTGCGGAGAACCTTGCGCGCGTCGAAGCCATCACGGCGCAGCTTTGCGACCTTTACGGCGGCGATCCTGGCGCGCTCGACTGCGGGCATCTGCTACGCTTGCCGTACACCTTCAACACCAAGGCCGGCCACGTCAAAAAGAACGGCGGCCCGGTGCTGGTCACGCCGGAGCGCTCCGATCTCACGCGGCGCGTGAACGTCGAGAACATTGAGGCGGCGCTCGCCGATGAGCCCGCCGGGCTCTACGCGTCGGGCGAATGGGCGAAGCCGAAACGGATCGCCCGCCCCAGGACCAAGCCCGATGGCGCGACGGTCGACAATCCCTTTTCAGCCTATGCCCGCTGCCATGTCGGAATAAATCCCGCGGAGATCCTTGCGGAGGTCGACAACAGCAATGTGCGCGGGCCGCTGCTGCGCGCCGTGGGCCATTTCGCATGGTGCGGCGCCGGCGAAGACGCCGTAGCCGCTTTCCTTCCTGCATGGGCCGCGCGTCTGAGCGCGAGCCGCGGGCTCGGTTGGGATCCGCATGGCAAGCATCTCGCCGAGCACTTGACGCAATTTCGCGACGATGCAGCGAAAGCCATCCGGCGCGGGCTCGACCTTGGCGCCGAACGCGCGAAATTCGCGGCGCGTTGGGGTGCTGGCCTCGCCGGCCTCGAAGCCTATGTGAACGACCGCGCCGCCCTGGCGCTCGAGGATATCGGCGCGGCCGTCGCGGCTGGTGAGAATGCAGAGAGCGCCGTGATAGCCGCGGGGAAGGTGGCAGCGCTCAAAGAGCTTTTCGACCCCAAACGTGCGCCCAAGCCGGACGCCGAGCGTTCGAAACAAGAGCGCCGCGCCGCGCGCCTCGAGGTCGCGCGCTCCGAGGTTTTTTCTCAGGTCAACGACGCAGAACCCCGCGCCAGCGGCGAACAAGGCCTCCGGTCGATCTATGCCGGCGAGGTCGTATTCAATCCCGCGCGTGACGCGTGGGTCGATCTCACCGATGATCGCAAACGGCGCCGCAGCGTCTTCGATGAACGTCGCGAAACAGATCGATGAGACCGAAAAGAGGCTCACCGGTTTGTTGCTCAAAGGCTGCCCGTCCATCGTGATCGACAACGCAAACGGCATTCTCGAATCCGACTTGCTGGCGCAGATCGCGACGCAAGAAACGATCGTCGCGCGCCCTCTCGGAACTTCGACCATGATCGAGATCGACAACGCCACCATGGTTTTCGTGAACGGCAATAACCTGCGGCTGGCGGATGACCTGACGCGACGCGCCGTCATGGCCGTGATCGATACCGGCGAAGAGCGGCCAGAAAAACGGCAGTTCAAGCGTGACACGTTGGGCATGATCCGCGCCGATCGCGGGCGTTATGTCGCGGCGGCCCTGACCGTCTTGCGCGCGTTCATATTGACCAGGAACAATGGCGACGCCCGAGAGATCGCGCAGAAAATCGCGGGCTTCCACCAGTGGTCGGACCTTGTGCGCAGCGCGCTCGTTTGGTGCGGTTACGCCGATCCAGCGGCGTCCATGGACCGCATCCACGAGGCGGACCCGACCTACCAGAGCCTCGCTGAAATTCTGCCCGCTTGGTACGAGAAATTCGGGACGAAAGCGATGTCCGTGTCGGATGTCATTGCTGCGATCTCATCCACCAGCGGCTATGGGGCCAATGAAAGCGCAGCGGCGCTCGAAACGGCATTCCGCAACAACATCAGCCATGTCGGTCAAAGGGAACTGGATGGGCGCCGCATCGGCGGTCACCTTCAAAAGTTCAAAAACCGGATCGCCGCGGGTTTGAAGCTGACGATGATCCAGAAGGCGACGCAGTCCAACAAGGTCGGTCATTCATGGCGCGTCGCGCCGGTCAACTGGCGCCCCGGCGACATAAGCGCCGAGAGCGCGAGCGCGGACAACGTCGTCGTGCCGCTATCGCGGAGAGAGCCGCGTTTTTGACCGTCATGCGAGCGCCATGGCGACGAACGGCGCGAAGCCCCGGACCGACGCGGGGGAACCTATCCCCGGACCAGGTTCCCCCATCGTCGTCCGATTGATTTAGTTAGAGTTTGTGTCTTTTAGCGAACGACAATGGGGGAACCTCCCTTCGGACAGGTTCCCCCGTTGTAACACCTGCAAAATCAGGTGTTGCAGATGATTGGGGGAACTGGGGGAACCTGTTTCTAATGCTTACGGGCGAGAGAAAAGAAGAATGCATACACATCACGCGGCGCAGGCGCGGCGGCGCTCGTGTGTGCGCCAGGCGGCGCAGCTCGCCATTGCGTTGCATGGTCCGGATTCACTCGATGGACAATCCGCCGCGCGGCGTGACGCTGCGAATTTGCTCCGGCTCATGGACAGCGCCAACACGACGATCGAGCAAGCGCACGCCGCGGCGCGCGATTTCTGCGCCATGATCTTGGTCTGTCGTGGCGCCGCGTGACCGAGACGGCATTTCTTCGGCATCATCAAAATCAACAAAACGCACAAAAAGCACAAAGCCCTCAATGGCATCAAGCATGGCGTGGACAGTTGCGGCGATAACCGCATGATCGACGGGACGGCAAATCATGGATGCTTTTCCGATGCACGCTGCTCGCGGTTTCGTCCGTAAAATTCCACGCTACCCCGAAAAGGTCGCGCTCTATCTGCCGCGCGGCACGAGCTGCCTTGCGGAGCGTATTGCGGCGGAGCGCGGCGTCTCGCCAAAAGACCTGATGCGAGAAGCGTTGGCCGAGGCGCTCGAGGCGATGGCTCCGACAGAGCCGCTTGTTGATGAAGCGCCTGCGGTTGCCAGCGCCGTAACGATCCGCAACGCCGACGAAGAGGCGCGCGCCTACGTCGAAAAAACGCTCGATGTAGGGATTGCCGAGCCTTTCACGGGCGTCTTGATCGAGCGCGACGGCCAGACGATCAGCGCCATCGTTTTCAACGAGTTTTCCGACCGCGACGTCCGGATTACCTGGGCGGGCGAACAGCCCGCCAGCGTCGGCGTCTTGCGACAGGTGGCGCGGTACGTCTTCGCGCAGCTCGGATGTCGCCGCGTGACGGCGATCACCCGAGCGAACGATCATCCCGCGATCCGATCCTTGACCCGCTTGGGGTTTCGCCCCGAAGGCGTGATGCGCGCGCGCTTCGCCGATTCAGATGGCCTGATTTTTGGCCTTCTCCGCTCCGAACAGAAAATCTTGAGGCTTCCAAAATGGTGAGCACCCCCAAACAGCCCGATCCGATGGCCACTGCCGCCGCGCAGGGCCAGATTAACAAGCAGACGGCCATCGCGCAAAGCGAGCTGAACAACGTCAATCAGGTCACGCCTTACGGATCGATCTCCTACAACCAGACGGGCACGGCCGCCGACGGGACGCCGCAATATACGGCAACAACGTCTCTTTCGCCGGACATGCAGAACCTTGTGAATTCGAACATTTCGAATGCGCAAGGGACATCAAACCTACAAGGCACGCTGCTGGGCAACGCGCAGTCCACGCTTTCGAAGCCGCTCGATCTGTCCTGGTCGAACACGGAAGCGCAACTGGACGCGCTGAACAAGAACACGCTCGATCCGCAGTGGCAGCAGCAGACCGACCAGCTTCAGCAGCAGCTTTACAATCGTGGCGTCGTCCCGGGCACGGAAGCCTATGACAATGCGATGCGCGATTTCAATCAGCAGAAGTCTGACGCCTACAATAGCATGTATTTGCAGGGTCATCAGACGGCGGTAAACGACCTGACGACGGCCTATAATTCGCCGCTGAACGCCCTGAGCGCGCTCCAGTCCGGCTCGCAGGTCTCGCAGCCGGGTGTTGGGCAGACCGCGCAGACCGCGCAGACCGGCATCCAGCCGGCGAATTATGCCGGGCTCGTGAACCAAAATTATCAGAACCAGCTTCAGTCTTCGAACGCGACCATGGGCGGCCTATTCGGGCTCGGGGGAACGCTGGCCACCGGCGCCATGAAATACGGCTTGGGCGGCTTTCTCCCGGCCTCCGGCGACATTTTCTGAGGATTGACGCTCATGGCCCTTCTCGATTTCTCTCTGCCCGCTTCCGATCCCAACAATCCGAACGGCGTGCTTTCGTCGGCTTCCGACATTCAGCGCCGTCAACTGATGGCCCAAGCCTTGATGAAACAGGGCGCCGATTATTCGCCCGTACAGTCGCCTTGGCAGGGCGCGGCGCGCATGGCGCAGGCCATCATGGGCGGCTGGGAGCAAGGCCAGCTCGACAGGGAAGATGAAAGCTCGGCGGCCTCGCGTCGCAACGCGCTCGCGACGCTCATAGGCGGAAATGGAGACAGCGCTGGTCAAGCAGGCAATCCAGCCCTCGCGGACGCAGTCTCAAACTCCGGCTCGTCCAGCACGCTTCCGAAATTCGCCGCAGCCGATCCTCGGCAACTGGCGATCGGAAGTGACCGCTGGCCGCGCCGCGCGTGTTGGGAACGGGCTATATTTTGTCGAAAATCGTGAGATGGGCGCCGCGGAATGGGAAGCCCGGCATTGCGGGAAGGACTGAGCGGCGAGCAGGATTGAACGCCGCCGCTCGGCATGATGTCATCAATAAGGGTTTCGCGTTCCGGTGGCGCCGGTATAGGGATTTACGTTCCCGCGCGTCCCATAATTATCATAGGTCGTGCTGTTCGGATTGCTCTGGTAGTGCGGTTGGACGTAGGTTCCGTTATTGCGCTCGTAGCCTTGAACGTAATGGCCATTCGAGTTCGAGCCGTAGCCGTATTCCTGCGCGTGGGCGCCGACGCCGCCGACGAAAATCAAGACTGCGCCGAGAATGATCTTTTTCATTGAATGCGCTCCATAAAAATCGGCGCTCGGATTGAAATAGAAAAATTACGCCGAAAACCTTGGACTGCCGCGACCGTATCCGTGCTGATCCGATTCGCCGAGTGCCATTTGCCATGAAGCGGAACGATGTTCGGCCATGGTAAAAAAAATCGCCCGTCATTCGCGCTTCCGCGATGATCGGCCTCCTAACGTCATCGCCCTAGCGATCCTCAGCGGGCGGCCGGCGTGATGCCGCGCGCTATTAAAGCGCCTAATCTCCGCACCTGCTCGGGAGTGGATTTCGGATCGATCGGGACAATTCTCATCGTCCCATCAGTTGCGATTTCGACGGCCGAAGCCACGCCCGCCTGCTTGATTGCCTTCAGCGCCCGGGCGACGTCAGCCTGTGCAAATCTTGCAGCTCGGCGGCTCATTCTTCGTCCCTCGGAAAGTTCGCCAGGCGCACGCCCGGCTTACCGCCGTTCGTAAATTCCACGCCCGCCGTTTCCAAGGCGCGCTTGCCTGCGCATGATGTGGCAGGCGGCCAAGGGGGACGCCTTCGTGCTGTGCGCGATCCGTGACGATGCGCGCGAGGCCGAACGGGCACGCTACCGCACCTGCCGGCCGGCGCCGGCGATCCGTCGATCGCATAGCCGCGGCAAACTACGGCTCATCGCAAATTTCGCGGCCTGACCGCTTCGCCTTTCCATCACAACAACCCAATAAGGATGCTCATGTCTCTGCCCACCATGCCGTTCTCTCCCGAAGACCTGGACGCCGATCTGGCACGCGCTGGCGTTGTCGCGAGGCTCGGCAAAGCCGAAACGTTTTCGATGATTTGCGATGAAATCAACGACTACGACCCCGAGGCAAGACATCGGCTCTTCCGCTTGGCCAAAGACAATCGCGCTCAATATGCCGCCTATCTGCGCTCCGTGGGGCGCTCGCTTTACGCTTAATCCCTCACCGTTCCTGAACCGGAGATCCTTTATGGCTACTCAAAACGCTTCTGCCCCTTCTCGCCGCGCGCTTCTCGCCGCCGGCGCGGCCGCCGCCATTTCAGCCCCTGGCGCTGGCGCCGCCATCGCCGCCGCGGCGGCCCCTGACGATCCTGTTTTCGCGGCGATCGACGCCGCGCGGCGCGCCCATCTCGCTTATGACGCCGCCCGGTCGAGCATCCGGGCCGTGATCGGCGACAGTCCAGAATTGCGCTCGTACTTTATCTTTGTTGCAAAAGCGGATGGCGCTAGCGAAGAGGTTTCGACTATCGAGCATCTGAACCGGTGGCTCGATAATCAGGGGCCGGCACATCACGTTCATTGCAAGCGGACTTTCGCGGAAGCGGCGGCGCGCGTTTTAGGGATCGAAGAACCGCCCGTCGCCGATCCGGCGCCAGAAGCGCTGGCTGCATGGAGCGCGGAACGGGCGGCTGTCGTCGCCGACTTCGAGCGGGCGCGACGCATCTACGACGAAGGCCGACAGAGTGCGGGTCTGTGGCAACTCTACGAGACGGCGGACAAGACAGCCGACGTTTATACGGCGGCCGAAGAGACGCTGCTCGCGATGGTCCCCACGACGGCGGCCGGCGCGGTGGCGCTCCTACAATTCTACGCCGATCTGGGTGAGCGGTACGGTGCCGACAGTGAGTTTTTGCCGGTACTATCGAATGCGCTGCCCGCGCTGGTTCAATCGGTCAAAGCATGAAGGCGCTCACGATGGCGACCGCCAGCAGCAACAACCCTTTCGCGGACATGCTCCATCGCCCTGATCGAATGAACGATCCGGGCGATGCCGATGTTCACATCGAAACAGCCGCGAGGCTATCACGAGCGCTCTGGATCGCCTTAAAAAATGCCGACTTTGATTTCTCGGAAGAACGGGACCGAGCGGCCATGATCGAATTAGCCTCGATGGTCGCCGATCACACCAGCGCGGCGCAACTCGCCTTTTACCGGAAGGGTCACGCGAACGCGCGGGATAAACCCTGAAAGTGAAACGATAACGCGAGAACGACGTTTGCAGAAACGCCCGCCCCGGATGTACGGACGGGCGTTTTTTTGCGGCGTCGCCAATTTGCCCGGCGCATCGGCGCGATGGGGCTCCGTTCCACCGTCCGCATCCAATAACCAGAGGGAGATCCCAGACAATGACCAGGCTTGTTTACACCCCGGACGAGGTTGCAGCCATCCTTAAATGCAGCCCAGCGCACGTCCGCGCCATGTGCGCGCGAGGCGAAATCCCGGCCTTCCGGCTCGGCGGGAAACTGCTTAGAATTCGGGCAGAAGACCTAGAGGCTTTGACACGCCCCCAGAATACAAGCTCCAGCGCCTCAGGGGCCGATGGGCCATCTGCACTTACGAAAACGGCAGGCGCATCCGCCGCAGACAACTTAGATCGAGCGCTGCGGCAGATGCGGCTGTTGAGTTCGCTGAAATCGTCGCCGCGCTCTCCAAGCCGGTAGACCTGCCGATTGCAGAGCTTTGGGCGGTCCATCGGAAAAAAATCAAACAGGCCGACGGACTAGCGCCAACATGGACTGGACTGGAAAGGACGCCGGCGTCGACCGGGATCGGGGTCAACTCGTAACGCCCGCCCGGGATGTTCGGGCGCCCTTTTCTTGCCACGCTGCAATTCTCCCGGCGCCATCCGGAAAATTACGCATCATGCGGAGATCGGAATGACCGACGCGCCAGCTCGAATTCAGACCAAGGCAGCCGCCTCGATGCTAGGCATCAGCCCCCGGTCGGTGCAGTGTCTCGCGGCGCAAGGCCTCTTGCCGGGGGCAGCGAAAATCGGCAAGGTTTGGACCTTCGACCGGGTCAAACTCGCGCGCTACATCGCCGCGCAGGAGGCGGAAACCGAGGCCAATGGCGCATGTCTGAGGAAAATCTCTACCAGCGCGGCTCGACGTGGTGGCTTCGTGCCACCGTTGGGGGCGTCGAAATCCGAGAAAGCCTACGAACTCGCGATGCAAAAGCTGCTCGGCGCTGGCGGGATGAGCAACTCTCGGAGGTTTGGGGGTAAGCCGCCACCGTCGAGTGCATCGAAATCATCTCGAGGCAAGCCGCCGACGACGAAAGGTAGCTAGCCAGCTCGCGAGGGGCGAATGGCCGGACGAGGATTAGACGTTTTGGTCGCAAACTGACAGGCCATGACCCTACGCCCCGACGATCGCAGCCACATCCTTCAAACTCGCAAAGCGCACGCCATATTCTGTCGCAAGCCAGCTACGGTGCGACCTGTCAAAGATAGACACTCCAGCCGCAACAGCGCGATCCTCAGTGCACAGAATATCGTTGCGATAGGCAACATGGGCGGCAGCAAGCTCACCATCGGCCCATTCGGCGCAGGCTTTGGCGAACCTCTTTTCATGTAGCTGGCCACGCCTGATAGCTTGCCAGCCTCCCATTGCGTCGAATGCTTGCTTGCCAACCTTGCGCCCCCAAATCTCCGCGCTCACGTCAATCTGTCGCTGCTCACGCTCGTTTCTCTCGCTTTCAGTTTCCTGGAGGAAAGCTTCCGAATTGCTGATTTCAGACGGGGATGGCAACCCCATCCACGCCAACCCCCGCATCAATCGTATTCCTGCTGACATCGCCAGTTTAAGGCGTTCGGCCTGAACCTCCGGCAGACCCGGATGCGCATGGTCAGCTGGGCCGATCGACATCAAATGAACGTACTGCTCGCCGTCTCTCTCTACGATACGCCAAGGAAACGACACTTCCATGTGAGGTTGAGCAAAATAGGCGACCCGTTCCTTTTTACGGACGGCCTCAATTCGGAAGGCTGCTTCGCAAATCACCCCTTCGACCTTGCGAGCGACAAGCGCAGAGCGGATCGTGGCATACTCTTGCGTGTCAGAACGAAAAACCTGTTCCCACGCATTGCTGTCAAAACTGATACGCATCGATATTGCCTCTGAACGGCATCGCGTCTGTCCCTCCGAGCGTTTTGGCCACGCAGTCCAGAATAGCCGCCCCCTTCGAAATGGTCTGCACCCGTCACGCCTTGCGGCTTCAAGCGCGCGATCGTCGGCAGTGGAATGGATGGCTCAGAGGGCATGCTGACAGGCTCACGCCAGGCGAATTTTTCGAAATCGCTTACCGGATGCTTACCAGCGCAAAGCGACGGTCGCCGACACAGCACTAATTCTGACGTAACTATTTGAAAAGAATGGCGCGCCCGAAGAGATTCGAACTCCTGACCCCCAGATTCGTAGTCTGGTGCTCTATCCAGCTGAGCTACGGGCGCATTGCGCTTCGGACCAGGCGGCCCGTCGGCAGTGGCGCGGTGTTTAGCTGCTCCCGATCGGCTTGGCAATGCCAAAAAATGGCCGTCACGCCAATTTATTTCGCGTCGCGTTGACTTTTGGGGGACCATGACTCTATAAGGCCGCTCGCGATTTTCGGCTTCGCGCCGAGGTCGCTTCCGTCGTCGATCACGCGCGGGAGCGGCAAGC
>NZ_JAYSBG010000027.1:0-19913 GCF_041915505.1 Rhodoblastus sp.
TTTAGCACCTTCGCGCGGCGCGGGCCAAATCTTCGATAGGCTCGATCTGTTTAAAAGTGACGACGCGCGCCTCACAGCGATTGACGAGGCCAAGTTGCACGCTATGATCCGCGCCGCTTCGGGCCCCACGCCCGTGGCCCCTGTGGCGGAATTGGTAGACGCGCTCGACTCAAAATCGAGTTCCGCAAGGAGTGCTGGTTCGATCCCGGCCAGGGGCACCATCCATACGTTTCAGAAAATTTCATACCGTCTCAAACAGCTTGAAATATAACGCATTTCAAGCTGTTTTGCGTCTCTACACATCTCTCTCCGTCTCCCGGCAGCCAACAAAATTGTTGGTCTTTATGTTGGTTCGTGGCATTTTTGTTCGCGACTGAAACCAACAAAGACCAACAATTTCCCGCGAGGCCAGCATGCCGCTCTCTGACGCCGCGATCCGCGCCGCAAAGCCGAAGCAGAGTGGGAGGCTGACTCTTTCAGATGGCGGCGGCTTGCAATTATGGGTCACCGCGACCGGCTCAAAACTCTGGAACCTCGCCTACCGCTTCGGCGGGAAACAAACGCGCGCGGCCTTGGGAGCTTGGCCGGCTGTTAGCCTGAAAGAAGCCCGTCAGCTACGTGAGGAGGCCAAAACGCTTTTAGCAAAAGGCATTGATCCGGGCGAGCAGCGGAAGCAAGACAAGGTCCGCGAGGCTGTCGAACGGAATAACACCTTTGACGCTATCGCGGACGAGCTAATGGAAAAGAAGCGCCGCGAAGGCAAAACCGAAAAGACGCTTTACAAAAATAAATGGGCGCTTGGCTTCGCCAGCCAGTCGATTGGGTCGAAGCCAATCGCGTCGATAACCGCCCCCGAGGTGTTGGCGGCGCTTCGAACGGTAGAAGCAAGGGGGCACCACGAGACTGCGGTTCGACTGCGCGCTCTTATCGGACAGGTTTTCAGATACGGCATAGCGACCGGCCGTTGTGAAAACGATCCAACATTTGCGCTACGCGGAGCGTTGACCGCGCCGGTCACGAAACACCGGCCGGCAATCATCGAGCCTGTTGCGTTTGGCGGCTTGCTGCGGTCCATCGACGGGTACGCAGGCGATCCGACGACGCGCGTTGCCCTGCAATTGCTCACGCTCACGTTCGTCAGGCCGGGGGAACTGCGGAACGCTGAATGGTCCGAGTTCGATCTAAACGCCGCAGTTTGGTCGATCCCGCCTGGCCGGATGAAAATGCGGCGTCCACATCGCGTACCCCTCGCCCCGCAAGCGGTCAGTCTGTTGCGGGAATTGCACGCCATTTCCGGCCACCGCCGCCTTCTGTTTCCCGGACTGCGCTCGGTCGAGCGTCCGATTTCGGAAAACACGCTGAACGGCGCGCTGCGCCGGCTCGGATATTCCCAAGACCAGATGACTGCGCACGGCTTCCGAGCTGCTGCATCGTCTATGTTGAATGAAAGCCGCAAATGGAGCGGCGACGCCATCGAGCGACAGCTCGCCCACGCCGACCCTGACGAAGTGCGCCGGGCTTATGCGCGCGCCGATTTCTGGCCCGAGCGTATCGAGATGATGACGTGGTGGGCCGATCACGTCGACGGGCTCCGGCAGGGCGCTGAGGTTGTGCCGCTGCGGCGGGCGTGATCGATGCGAACGCGATTGACGTCCAATGGGTAGTTTCCGCGCACACGCCGTGGACGGGACACGATGCCGACCCCGCGCCTATCCGCCTAGCCGCCCTGGGTCATCGAGGCCGAAGCCGCCTCTCGGCCGCCACGCCACGGGGTCGGCGATCCATCGATCAAGGTCGGATTCCCTCCAGCCGGCGCCGTTGACGCTGATCCTGATCTGGGACGGGAACGTGCCCTCGGCGATCTTGCGGTAGATGGTGGACCGGGACAGGCCGGTCCGGGCGAGAACGGTTTTCAGGCGGACGATACGGTCTGGCGCCTGCATGGCTGCGCTGCCTCCTGCCGGTTGTTTCTGACGGCTTCCGGGACCAGACAGAGCAAGGATTTATTGCTGCGCAAGGGTTATTTAGGCGTCGTAGTGGCGTGGCGCGCGGGCGGCGGAAAATAGGCGGGGTCAAAGTCCGATGCCCCGGCCTCTGCCGAGGTCGAGGCCGTGGCTGAAGGCGAGCTCCAGCCCGAGGCGGCGGCCCGATTCGATCCCGATGCCGAGGTCTCGCTTGCGGTTGGCGAGGATCGATTCAAGCTGCGGATCGCGTTCGAGGCCCTTCGCCATATCGCCCATGACTGCCCGCGAAGCCTTGTAGCCGGACATATCGCCTTCCCTGTACTGGCGCTGGCTGGTCTGGCCGAGCTCCCGCCAGCGTTCCACGAAGCGGTCGGCGCGCCGCTGCGGATCGGCATTGAGTTCCCGAGCGCTGCGGATTTCGGTTTCAAGCTGGAGCGCGCGGACGGCGCGGGCGGGATTGCCCGAAGCGGCCTCCAGGGCGAGTTCCGGGTTCTTCTTGTAGGCGGCTTCGGCGTCGTGCGAGCCATAGGGCCGCACCTCCTCGAAGGCATTGCGGGCCTCCTGCAATTCCTTCACCTGCTCCGGTCTGGCCTTGCCGCCCCGCTCCTGCGTCTCGAAGATCGCATCCACGGCGCGGGCGTGGCGAACGAGCGCCTTGGTGCGGGCGCGGCGCAGCGCCGTTTCCGGGTCTTCCGCCGCCTTCCTTTCCGGCGTCGCTCGTTCCGGCCTCTGCCCGCCATCGGCGGGCAGGCGCAGCCCGTCGAACATGTCGCGTACTTTTTCCGGCACGATCTTGTGCACGATCTCGGCAAGGCGCTGGCGGAAGGTGATCCCGCGCTGTTCGGCATAGGCCTGCGCGGGGTCGATCTGTTCGTAATCCGACGCCATATCCTTGGCCCGGTCGCGCGACAGGGCGCCGGCAAGCCGATCCTGGCTGGCGAAGTCGTCATGGCCATAATGCAGGTCCACGCCGTCGCGGTGGCGCGACAGGGCGACATAGCTCGCATGGGCGTCCATGCCCGGCGTCGCCAGAACATGGGCGCGGCCCACGGTCAACCCTTGAGCCTTGTGGATGGTCGCGGCATAGCCGTGGTCGATGCGATCGTAATCCTTGAGGTCGAACGAGACGCTGCGCCCGTCGTCGACGCGCACGGACATGTTTCTTGCGCTGACCTCAACGACGGTCCCGAGCGTGCCGTTTTTCACGCCAAGCCCGCGCTCGTTTTGCAGGAACATGACGCGATCGCCGCTGGCGAAGCTGCGTTCGCCGCGTTCGACCGCCAGGCGCACGTCATCGCCCAGTTCGCCGGCGGCCCGCATTTTTTCGCGCGCGGCGTTGTTCAAGGCGCGCACCTCAGCATTGGTGTGGGTGAGGATGATGCGGCTGCGGTCGGGAAAATCCTGCCGGTCGCGGTCCCAGCGGTCGATGAGATTCTTTCGTGCCTCTCCGCGCGACGCGGCCTCGTGCACCATGCCGTGGCGGTCATAGGCATGGATCGCCTCGCCGGTCCGGCCGGCCGCCAGATCGCGCGTGGCGTCACGCTGCCAGTCCTCCTGCTGGCGGCGCACCTCGCCGATTTCCGCGCCGCCGTGGCGCTCAAAGATCGAGCGGAACGCGGCACCCGCTTCGATCGATTGCAACTGTTGCGGATCGCCGACCAGCACCACCTTGGCGCCGGCTTGCGCCGCATGGGACAGCACGCGCTCCAGCTGGCGCGTGCCGACCAAGCCCGCCTCGTCGATCACCAGAACATCGCGCTGGTTAAGCGCGTCGCGGCCCTGTCCCCAACCGTGCTCCAGGCTGGCGATGGTGCGCGATGATATGCCCGATCCGCTTTCGAGATTTTCGGCGGCGATGCCGGACAGCGCCACGCCCCGGACCTCGTAGCCCGCCGCTTCCCAGGCTTCCCGCGCCACGCCCAGCATCGCGCTCTTCCCCGTTCCGGCATAACCGACCACGACGCCGAGATCGCGCCCGTCCGTGACATGCGCCAGCGCCTCGGCCTGCTCTCCCGAAAGGACAAGACCGCGCGCTTCCGCGCGCGCCAGCGCCGCCTGCCTGTCGGCGTCATGTACGTCATGGCGTTCCCGTTCCGCCATAAGTTCGGCGGCGCGGCGCAGGCGCTGTTCGGCCTCGATCATCTCGCTTGTGGTGAAGCGGTCCTCGTCCCGTCCGTCCTTGCCCAATTCGACCAGATCGGGCGAATTGCGGATCGCGCTCATCACCACGTTGAACTGGTCCACGCCATCGCTGTGGCGGTGCGCGAACTTCGCCATGTCGCGCCGCGTGAAGGTCGACTGCTGGTGTGTGATCGCATCCAGCGCGATGGAAGGATCGGCGGCGATGCGCTCGCCATTGCCGCGCGCGATCTCGCGGTGCATTTCCGCGCGGTCGGCTTCAATCCCTTCGCCTTCGATGCCCCGATTTTCAATACCTTTGGCGGGCGCGCCGATCTGGCTTTGCGGCTCCAGCGCAACGCCCTGCGCTTCCAGGCAGCGATGGTCGATTCGGGCGTCGATGTCGAGTTCGGCCAGCCGCTCGTTGGCCAACTCCGCCCAGCGTTCGCGCCAACGCTCAACCATCTCGGTGCGGTTCCACTCCCGCACCTTTTGGCCGAAGCCGTGTTCGTCCCCGTTTGCGTTCACTTGGCGCATCGTCAGCATGACATGCGCGTGCGGCTTGGGCGTCCCGTTCTCGGCCATATCCCAATGCACGTTGAGATCGGCGATCATGCCCCGGTCGACGAATTCGCTAGCCACGAAGTCGCGGGCGAGTTCGATGCCTTGGGCCTGCGTCATCTCGCGCGGAAGGGCGAACTCGACCTCGCGCGCAAGCTGCGCGTCGCGCCTGACCTCGAAGGCTTCGACATCGTTCCACAGCCGTTCGCGGTCGCTCCACGCTTCGGGCGCGTTCTCCGGCAGCATGACCTCGGAATGGACGACGCCGCGCTTGGCCGAAAAATCGTGGCTGCGCTCAAGACGGTCGTCGCGCAGCCGCGAGGCCGAGCGGTAAGCGGCGGACGCCACCGCGCTGGAGCCAGCCTTGCGGCCAATGACCTTGACGTGAAGATGATAGATCGCCATCGCGATCGGATCATTTGCACGGCGAAGCGCACGTCGGAACGACGTATAAGCGCGCCCTCGAAATGAATTTCTCGGGACTGCCCGCGCCGTGCCAGCCCGTCTCGGCGACACTACAGCATTCGGCGACACGCTCAACTATCATCGCTCCATCGACAACTTGCGAAGACAATTGGAGACGACGTTGCGCAAACCACGGGACTATGACGCCGAACTGAAGGCGCTCGAAGACAAGGCCAAAGACATCAAGAGCCGCAAGGTGCAGCAGCTTGGCGAACTGGTGATCGCCACCGGAGCCGACGCGCTCAGCGCCGACGAACTGGCGGGCGCGCTGGTCGTGCTGGCCGAAACCAAGGATGCCGGAAAGAGGGAGGCATGGGCGAAGCGCGGAGCCGCGTTCTTTCAAAGCCGGGCGCGGCGATCTGCACCGGCTACTAACCGCGACAACGGCGGCGCTCAAACGCAACCTGGCGGCGCACAACCTGCATCAGGCGGCCTGGGCGCGGGATGACATGCGAACATGGCAAGTCGAGCGCCGCAAGCGCACGCGGCGCCTGATCGAACTCGGCGGCCTCGTCGTCCAGGCGGGTATCGTCGAGCTGACCGGCGACGACCGCGCCATGATCTTCGGCGCGTTGCTCTGGATGGCCGACAAGCTCCAAAGCGATCAGGGCGAGCACGCGCGAAGCCTGTGGGCCGCAAAGGGGAAGCAGGCGTTCGGGGATGACTGAAGCGGCGGTCGAATCACGCGCTCCCTTTGAAGGGTGTCGTGGTTACCATTATTCCGGCGATCTTGCCCGAGGCGGCCGCTCACGGCTCTTAAAAAAATACTTGAGTCGTAAAGATAAGGCATGCTTGACGGCAACGCTCAATCTGCGACGCTCGATTACACGACATAATTGATTGGACTGAGCCGATGGGCCTGATGGAAAGACCGATGAGCGAAGGCCGTGCGAATTCGTTTCACAGCAATCCCTTTTTCGTACTCGGCGCAACCACGAGGGACAGCCAAAGCCGGCTTGTCGAGTTGGCGGAAGAACGCGCGCTACTGCTCGACCCCGACGCCTGCCAGAAGGCTCGCGCCGACCTGGTAAGCCCAAGATCAAGGTTGCCGGCGGAACTGGCTTGGCTCCCCGGCGTCTCGCCCAGGCGGGCCGGGGAAACCGTCGAGAAGATCGGCAAGGTCGGGCGCGCCGAACTTCGCGAACTTCCTGCGCTTGCCCGAGCGAACGTCGTCGCCGCTCAGATGCAAGTTTCGCAGCCGAGCGCGAAGGATGCGCTTGGAGTGTTGGAGATGCTCCTGAGCGCCGCCGGCGATGTCGACGTCGACGAGGTCATGCGCGACGTGAACGAAGACCGCTCGGTTGCCGGAGTCCCCCCTCTGAAAGACACGGCGCAGCTCGAAGCGGAACTGGCCGCTCGCCGTCGCCATTTTCGCGACGCGTCGCGGGACTATCTCGACCGCCTCCCGAGCTCGGATCTCCTTCAGATCGTCGTCGAACTGGCCGCGAACGACACCGGGAACGGCGCCCGTTCCGCCTCCGCGCTGGCGCAGGACATAGCCGACGCGTTCGAGGCCGGCGCGCAGGGCTTCATGACCAAGGAGCGGGACAACATTGACGCTTTGATCGCTAGGATCAGATCGGAAGCCGACACGGCGAAGGCCAACGTGGCGGGGTCCGTGCAGAATCTCTGCGCGGCCCTGGCGAGCTGGAGCAAGGTCACAGGACCTTTGCAGTTGATCTGTCGAGCCAAGGGAATCGACCACACGCCGAGCCGCAATGTCGCCCGCGACGCCAGAAGCCTCGCCATCGACCTTTGGAACGAGCACACCCTCGCCTACGAAAGCGGCATGCTACTCCGTTGCCTTCGCAAGGAATTCGGCCTTCTGGCGGAGATATCGGAAAAGCTGGACGAGGACGCGAAGGCGCTCGAAGGCATCAACGCCGAGCGCGCGAAGGCGGAAACCGAAAGGCGCGATTACGAGAACTCGTTCGCTCTTGCCGTTGATTTCGGCGTCCTGAGGAAGGAACGGCTCAACATCACCATCTCGAAAGTGACTTGGAAGGGGCGCGACTTCGAGATGAACCGGATAAACCGCTTGCGTTGGGGCGGAGTCCGCAAATCAGTCAACGGAATCCACACCGGCACCACCTACCACGTGCATATGGGCACGCCGAACGACAACGTGATCCTTGACGTGAAGGACAACCAGATCTTCTCAGACGTCGTGGACCGCCTTTGGCGCGGCGCCGGGGTGCGCATGTCCACGGAATGGGCGCAAAAGCTGAAGAGCGGCAGCGCGATCTATTTCCCGAATCTGACAGTTTATGACCGCATGGTTGCGATCAAGCGTCACCACTTTTTCAAGGCTTCTGAGGATGTAATGCTCGACTGGAGCGAGATCAACATTTCAAATGAAGCCGGATGCTTTGTGATCAGCGCCAGAAACGGCCAGAAGGCGCGCGTCAGCCTCTCCTACCTCGAAGTCGACAACGTTCCGATATTGGAAAACATGATCAGGGCGCTTTTCAACACCGGCAAGGCCACCATGGGGAGCCTGCTCGACTGAAAAAGCCTCAGCGCCACGAAGCAAGGGTCGCTCTGGCGTCGCTCTGGATTTGGTACCTGCGAGAGTCGACCCATGTGCGAGCCGCCTGCATTTCAGACGTGCGGTACCTGTAACTCGCACAGCGAGAGTTGAAGTCGTCGACGTAGGAGTTGAACCTCGTGACGATCGAATGGCTGTTGTTGTCCGCAAGGGGCTGCATGGTCTCAAGCCGGATCTTCTCGGACAGGCAATAGCTGATTTGGTACTTGTTCAGGGTCAAATTCGAGCCCTGCGCCGGCATTTCCTCCTTCATTGTGTCCGTCGAGGGGGCGCTGTTCTGGTAGGAATAAGACTGCTGCGGCTGATAGCTGGGGGCTGCTTGATAGTTCGTTGCAGGTTGGTAGCTGGACGTGCTCCTGCTGCCCGAACCCTTGTTGTCGCCGAATATGGCGGTGAGAATGAAGAACCCGATCAGCCCAGTGAAGAAGATGGTCCTGAAGTTCCAAAAAGACGCCTTGTCGGCGCGCACTACGACCTCGGGGCTCGCCGCCGGCGGAGGTTCTGCGACCTTCTCGGCCCTCGGCGCTACGGCCGGCTTGGCCGCCGGCAATTCCGTGGCAAGAGAGGCCAGGCCGGCGAAACCCATTGGTTGGGATGATGCTGTCATGGGATCCTCAGATGAAACCTATGCGCCTGCTGTCCGAATCACCGGGGCGACTCTTGGCTGCCGAGAGCGCCGCCAGCAGGCTGTCCTGCGCGACCTTCGGCTGCCTCGCCTTTGCCGCGATCCGGCACCCTTCCCTAACGACGTAGGCAACGTCAGATAGCGGCCGTCCGGCCAGTTCCGCCGCCAGCGAGTCAACGTCGACATCGTCCGCCGTCGGAACTGGCTCCAGCAACGCGACGAGGAGCGCACGGACTTCCTGCTCGCTGGCGGGACCGACGTGCACGATGTGGTCGAAGCGCCCCCGTCTTCTGATCGCCGAATCGATCATCTCGATCTTGTTCGTCATGCCGATCACAAGGACTCTGGCGGCGACCGCCTCCGGAATTCGCCTCAAGAACTCCGCGACTTCCTCGACGCGGTGTGGACCGCCGACGCCGTCGCGCTCGGACAGGAACGCTTCCATCTCGTCGATGACGATGACCGAGGGGGCCGATTCCTTGGCCTGGCGGAACACATCCGCGACCTTACGGCTGGTCTCGTGAATGTAGGGGCTGGCGACGCTGCTGGCCTCGATCGAAAAACTCGGCCAGCCGAGGAACGCCACCAGTTTCTCGATCGCGAACGTCTTTCCGGTCCCGGGCGGCCCTTCGAGGATCATGGCGCCGGGGAAGGAAATTCCCAGCGCCGCGTACTGCTGGGGGTTCTCCACGATGTCCACGACGTGGTCATTGAAGAACGTTTCTAGCGACGGTCGCCCGGGCAAGGAGAAGCGACCCCTCGGCTCTGTTCGCGCCGACGAACCAGGAACGGACTGGGTCAATCCGTCTTGTGGCCCCAAGAACTCGGGCATGCGGAGGGAGCTTCCCATGCCTGCGGCGGCCAATATCTCGTTAAACTCGAAGGGTGACAGCCAGGAAAGGACGTTGGGCAGGATCTCGATTTTCGCCGCATCTACCTGCGGACCACCCGAAAGCCAGCCGCCGAGGACTAGGGAATCGTCTCCGGTCTCCAGGGAACTCCCGGTTGGAAGTAGTCTCGAAATTCGCTCGACATAAATGGCGCCGGCAAAGGAAGCGTCTCGGTCGAGCGCGCGGCTCGCGCTTAACGAGTGGGCAAAGGCGATCGCCTCCAGCTTGTTCTGCGGCGACGCGCAGGCGCCGATTCTTTCGAGGCGGTGGTTTGCTCCTCCCTCGATGACGACCAACTGACGATCGCCAAAAAGGACTTCGCCGAGATCTGAAGGCGCGACAAGTTTTCGATCCCGCCAGTCGGCGGCGAGCGCCGGCTCTGCCAGAAGGACCTTGCTACCCTCGCGGACGTCCCAGATCTGCCAGCCGTCCCCCTCCGCGGCGACCGCCGACAAGTGCGCGCCCTGCGAAAGTTCATAACCCCTTGGCAGCCATGCGTCGGACACGCGTTCAACCCCTGACAATGTTGGATTTCGCCAGGAAGTCGTCGGCTTCCGGCGTCTTAACGGCGTTGGCATGCATCTCCCCGACAACTTGGCGGAGCGCGTCGATGTCGTTCTCGTCGATGGCCTTGCGACCGCGCTCGACGAGATGGCGATGCAGGGCTGGTTCGGCGAACAGGTGCGAGTGCTCAACGAACCAGTTGAAGCAGTCCACGATGTACCAGTCCTGCCGGTAGAGAATTCCCTCGATCTTCCCTCGCAGGTGCATCAGGTGGGTCTCGAAATCCGGCCCCGGGTTGCTGATATCGCGCTCCGCAGTCTTGACCAAGGCTTCAAACGACGCTTCCTCGGATGGCTTGGCGGCCTTCCTGAAATGTTCGAAATGGGCGACGACTTGATCGAGCTCCATTCGCCGAATGACGCGGAAATTGCTCTTCCGTGCCTTGGCCAGAATTTCCTTGGCCCTTTGGACGTCGTCCATCGCCTGTTTGGTCGTCTCTGGATTGGTCTCGTTGGCCGCCAGATCCGACGCGCGATCAAGCTTCGCCCGAACTTCGGCGAGCGCCGGGTCGTCGACCTTTTGGGCCACGTCGGCAAGCTGCTGCTGGACGCGGCCCGCGTCCTCGCGGACGCGCAAGGCGGCGTTGGTGTAGTCGACCTCCGCTTCCCTCCTCGAATAGAAGTTGCGGTCGGACTTGAAGTTCGCGCCAATCATCGGGACCGACACTTCGAGGACGATGTTCCCCGAATCGGTCACCTCGAAGTCGCAGACGATGTCCGCGCCGGCGGGGATCACGCCGTCGATGAAATCGCTGCCGGTGACCTTGAACACGCCGATGAACCTGTTCTCGGAGACGGGATATTCGATGTCGCCCTCGTAAAGATTGAAGTTGAGGGAGGCAGACGAACCCGCGCGCACGGACTCGCCGGCCTTGTAGCGCTTCTGCCCGCGCGCAGGCAGCTGGTCCCCTTCGTTGACAAGGTAGTCCATGATTGTCGCGCTTCCGACGCTGTCGCGGGCTTCGATCGCGATCGAGTGCGACGCCGGGATCGCGTCAACCGTCGCGGCTGTCCTCGCGATCACAATCCGATCCTGCTCAAGCCGCACCGGACCGCCTTTCACGTCGAACACGAAAAGCTTGAACGCGTTGTCGCCCAGCTTGCTCAGTGGCACGTCGATCATCGTGGACTTGCTGAGGTCGACCTTGCCGGACGACCAGCCGCTTTCAAGGCTGTCGATCTGAAAGCTGAACCCTGGCGAGGTTCCGTCGGCCACCTTCAGCGCGATCTTCGCCTTGGCTTCAGGGGTGCGGGCGACGTAGTTGAGCGCCAACCCCAGCGTGCCGCCAGCCGAGACCGAACCCTTCGACGACTTTCTGGCGCGGTTCTGCGACTTCCAGTCGATGGATTCGGCGAAGACCGCCGCGCCTTCCGCCACAGCCGTCATCGGGTTCACGTCCATGGACGGCGAAATTCCAAGTTCGAAGGCGACCTTCTCGCGCAGCGGCTTGTACTGGCTCGGCCCGCCGACGAAGACGATCCGCTCGATGTCATGAGGCGAAAGTCCGGCCTTCTCGATCGCGTCCCGCGCCGCGGCGATGGACTCGGCGACCTTGTCGGCAATGAGTTCGTCGAGCTGCGCCCTCGTCACCGTGCAGTCGATGTAGATTTCCTCGCCGGAACCGTCCCTCGTCGCGAGTTCCGTCTCCGACGCCGAGATGATCGCTTCGTCGCGGGCGGAGAGTTCGATCTTCGCCTTCTCGGCGGCGAACTCAGCCATCCGCCGCAGCCGCCGGTACTCGGGGGCGGCGCTGAACCCCTCGGGCAGATCGAACTTCTTCGCGAGCCAAGGAACGACGATGTTGTCGACCAAGATACGGTCGAAGTCCCTGCCGCCGCACATCGGAATGCCGCCCTGGCCGAGCAGGCTCACCCGGCCGCCAATGCTCTGGGCGATCGCGATGTCGAGCGTGCCGCCGCCGATGTCGTAAACGAGGAAAATGCCGTCGCCCCGGCGCTTGCGCATGACGCTCATGACGGCGGCGACGGGTTCCTGCATGAGGGCGACGTTGCCAATGCCGGCGGAAAGGGCCGCCTGCATCGTCGCGTCCTTCTGCATCTGATTGAAAGCGGCCGGTACCGTGATGACGGTGCCGACATTGGGGTCGTTCCTTACCGCGTCCGGCAGATAGGCGAAGACGGTCTTCAGAATTTCCGCCGAGCACTGTTCGGGGGACATGGTCAAATTGACGGCCGGAAGATTTATGGGCGTCGACGTACCCATGAGCCGCTTGAACAACGTGGCAGCATTGCCGGGATCGCGCGCGGCGGAATTGTAGGCCCGCATTCCGACATAGCGGTTCCCCCTCTTGTCGACGAAGATCGCCGAGGGGGTCACGTCAGTCTGCTCAGGGCTCTTGTAGAGGGCGATTTCCTCCCCGTCGAACGAGCAGATCGCGCTGTTGGTCGTGCCGAGGTCGATGCCCACGTACGTTGTCATTGTTCAGCCTTCCTGAGCATCACCGTTCCAGCACGGAGCAGTCCGTTTTCGTTCATGACGATCGGTTCGATCATCTGGTCCACCACGACCCGGTCGTCCGGCCCGAAATCCCCTAGGTTGAGCGCGGTCGCCGCTGCCCCGGCGTCGAACGCCTGCCCCTCGATGCTCACGAGCCGCAGCCCCACCGTGTCGAGGCAATGCTCGATCTTGCGGACGAAGAAGCGGTGCTGATTGGTGAAGCGCGCGGCCTCGCCGGCGTCCAGCTTGGACAGCGCGCGCCCGAAGAGCTTTTGAAAGCGCCACCCTTCGACGGCGAGCTCAATGAGCGCAGCGGCTGTCAGTTCGGATTCGTTTGCGCTCATCGATACTTCACCATCGTTGGAGAGAAGGCGGCGGCGATTTGGGATGGAGACGAGAAAATTTCAGTCATCGTGAAACAAATGAATTTGGGTCAAAGCGCGGGCAGAGACTCATTCAGAGAATGGGTCATATGGCCCTGTTTATGGTCTCGCCCGTTTTTTGACGCCCGTCAACGTCGGCCTATGAAATCGCCGTAGCCCACCTGCAGAAATGCGCCATGCGACAGCGCCAGTCCGAGCAGAAACCCTGGCTTGTTCGCTAAATCGACGAATCGAGGGCTTGATCCGTTCGGGATTCGGCTCACCCGAACGCCGCCCGCCATGTCTCGGCCTCAAGCCGAACGGGCTCCATTTTCGGTGCTTGGAGCGTAGGCGCATCTTCTTTCCAACAACACGTTTCGCCCAAGGGGGCTTCCAATCGTTTTGCATACGGCGATATGATGTGAACCGCGTCTGCGCCTCAGAAAGTCGGCAGCCGCATTAAATTGTTGGTCTTTTTGATGGTCTTGCTGAAAATCGAATTAACAAAATGCGGGATAGATCATATTGTTATGCTAATGATTCGATGCCGGCCAGGGCACCACTGACCCATCTGCGCATGTCCGCTGTGGTCTGCAGCCATCTGAAAAATATAGATATTTTCTGAAAAAACCGTCCGGAGCTGTCCTTCCGGGTCCACGAAGGCGCGCTTGCAGCCGCCAAAATTGCGGGTAGATTTGCGAGCATACCCGCAATCAGGCGCAAGCCGATAGCTGCGCCGAAGGCCGATGCCGCGATGCTGATCAGGCTGAACGATGGTCGCAATGAGGGCAGGGTAGCGGACGCCTGACCTGCGCCGCGTTGCCCGTCGATAACGCGCGGATGAGCGCACCAAGATGACGACGGTCCCGGCGGACGGTCCCTTGACGTTCGCTACGGCCTGAGTGAGTGCCGGCAACGCGGCGGCGAAACCGGATAAGACTCGGCAGGCGCGCCGTATTAAGGGGCGTGTGTCGGGTGCGTCTGCGACAACAAATACATTGATCTGCAAATTGGAAGACAAGGTGTTTCAATGACCGATTCAATTACGGATTCCATGGAGCTATTTTCATATTTCATGCGGGCGCTGGTCGTCGTTGCGCTCGCGGGATACCCGATGTTTTTTAGAGGGGGCAATGCTGCGTTCAAGCGGCTTTATTTTCCGTCGTTTGTTATCGTTTGCGGCGGATTGTCCGCCATGGGCGCCTTATCGATTTTTCCTAAGTTGCCTGTAACCATAGTGGCCCCGTTCGGGCTCTTCGGCTATGCGTGTGTGCAAGCCACCAAATTTTGCGACCGTTGCGGGAGCGCAGTGCTTCCGAACGGGAGATTAAGACCCCGGACGAACTGTCCCAAATGCGGCGCGCCGTTGAAGTGAGTCGTTCTCTAAGCGCAATCGCGGGGTGATCGCCATTCAACCTCCAAAGACTCGCTGTTTTCAGCCATTCAGATGGCGAAATGGATAAAGGACTAAACATGAAACGCGACATGGACCTTATCCGCGAGCTGCTCTTGAAGCTTGAAGCTCTACCTATGAGGCCCGGTGGCGTCGTGACGATTAGCCCCGACGCCGAAGAAATCGCGGTCGCCGGTCATGACGTGGAGCAAATAGAATACCACCTATCGTTGATCCTTGAGGCTGGGCTGATCGAACAACTAGATGTCCATCCGATGTTCGGCATCTCGTTCCGCCGGCTTAGCTGGCAAGGTCATGATTTTCTCGATTCGGTTCGCGATCCGAGGATTTGGGAGAAGACGAAAAAAGGCGCCGAGGCTGCCGGCGGGTTCACTGTTGATCTTTTGAAGGACCTAGCCAAGGGGTTCATCAAGAAGCAGGTGGAGGAATATACGGGCGTGAAAATCGCCTAGCTCTCTCATCAGGCGTACTGGTGCTCACGCCGCCACATGCCTATTGCGCGTCTCCTGCTTTGCCTTCTGCTCTTGTTTGTATTCCTCGCTGTCTAATTCGTCTGTCACGTCGATTTGGCTCAGAAACTCGATCCCGTCCAAATTAAACAGCAAAACCTCGGTTTCTGCGCCATTGAAAACTCCTGCTACACGCTCTTTGGGAATCTCTGCCGTCAGCAATTAGGACGTGTCATCGGTGAACAGGCGGCGCCTGTTTGCAAACCACAGCGCTACACCTCGGTTCAAGGTCCACGAATCCCCCACAATTCAGAAAGTTCGGAAACGGCGCTCGAAATGCGCCGGTGGTTGTTCTTGGGCAAAGAGTTTTTCTCCGGCTCGTCGTTTTGCTGGGCGCAAGGAGCAAGACTTGATGACTCAGGTCGAATTGTCATCGCCATCGAGAGCCGAGTCCGACTGGGGGCCTTTGTCCGCTCTGCCGGGCAATCCGCTGATGTGGGTGCTGATCGCTTCCGAACTCGCGGTGTTCGGCGCGGCGCTGATCGGCTATGCGGGCGTTCGCGTCCGCGATCCGGTGGGTTTCGCGGCAGCGCAGGATCAGCTCGACCGGCTCGCCGGAACGATCAATACCGCGGCGCTGCTCACCAGCGGCCTGTTCGCGGCTCTGGCCAATCTCGCGCGTGAAGCCGGGCGTCGGGCCACGGCGCGTCTGTTCCTCGGTTGCGCGGCCGCTTTGGGCGTTCTGTTCCTCGTCGTCAAGGGCGTTGAATACAGCGCCGAATTGGCCGCCGGCAACGATCTCGATTCAAGCCCCTTCTTCACGCTCTATTTTCTGGTGACGGGCTTTCACGCGCTGCATGTCGTGCTCGGCCTCGTCATTCTCGCGCTCGTGGCGCGATTTGACACGCCGGAAAACATCGAGACCGGCACGGCCTTCTGGCACATGATCGATCTGGTCTGGATCGTCATTTTCCCCTGCTTCTACCTGTTGAGGTGACCGATGGCGAGCAAGGCTGGACCGCTTCTCTTTGCCTGGGCCGCGCTGATGGCGCTGTCGCTCGTCCTCGCCGTGGCCGGCGACGTCGGCCACGCCACCCGACTTGGCCCTTCCCGGCTTGGCGCCGCGATGTTGCTCGCGGTCGTCATCGCGGCCGCGACAAAGGCGCATTTGGTTCTGCGCTTCTATCTCGGCCTGGGCGCGGCGCCTGGCGCCCTTGCGGGCTTCACCAGCGCGGTCGTCGTCACGCTGGCGCTGGTGACCGCGTCCTTTCTCGCCTTCCCGACGCCGCGTTGACTTTCGTCAAGAAGCCCGGCCCGGCGCCGATTTAATGTGCAGCGACCAATTTCGCGGAGCGACAGAATGAGCGAAGTACTGACAAAATCAACGGCTCGAAACATATTCTACGGCGGAACGATCTTCTTCTTCGTGATCTTCGTTGGGCTGACGGTGCAAAGCCGCCACTATATCCTCACCAAGGGCACCGACCAGGAGCATCTCACCGATTCCGTCGAGCGCGGCAAAAGGGTCTGGGAGCGCAACGCCTGTTTCGACTGCCACACCATCCATGGCGAGGGCGCCCGTTTCGCGCCTGAGGTTGGCGATGTCTTCAAGCGCTGGGGCGGCGAAAAGGACCCGGCGAGCGCGCATCAGATGATCAAGGACTGGATGAAGTCCCAGCCTTCCGGCGCCGAGGGCCGCCGGCAGATGCCGAATTTCCATCTCACCGAAGCCGAACTCGACGATCTCGCCGATTTCCTGGCCTGGGTGAGCCGGACCAACACGCAGGGCTGGCCGCCCCGCAAAGCCAATTGAGTTCTGGGGCGCGGACATGCGTCCGCGCCATCCGGCGGCCTCGGCCGCCGCCGCGCCATGCAGCGCGGGTCGATCGCCTGACGGCCATTGACGTCGTTCCCAAATTGCGGAGGTATTGATGCGCTACCAATCTCAAAGCATCGCCATGACCTATTGGCTTGGCGCCCTGCTGATCTTCGCCGTCCAGGTCCTGTTCGGACTGATCGGCGGCCTCATCTATGTGCTGCCCAACCTGTTCCCGGTGGATCTGCTGCCGTTCAATGTCGTGCGCATGGTCCATACCAATGCGCTCGTGGTCTGGCTGCTGCTCGGCTTCTTCGGCTCGGCCTATTACCTGATCCCGGAGGAGGCCGAACGGGAGATCTATTCGGTCAAGCTCGCCTATGTGCAGTTCGCGATCTTCTTCCTCGGCGCTCTCTCGGCCGTGGCGGGTTATCTGTTCCTGCACAAATATGCGGGCGACGCGCGCTCCTATCTGGAGCAGCCGCTCTGGGTGAAGCTCGGCATCATCGTCGCCGCGCTGATCTTCCTGTTCAACGTCACGATGACGGTGCTGCAGGGACGCAAGACCGCGATCACCAACGTGCTGCTGCTCGGCCTGTGGGGCATTGCGATCTTCTTCCTGTTCTCGCTCTACAATCCCGCCAACATGTCCGAGGACAAGATGTTCTGGTGGTATGTCGTCCATCTCTGGGTGGAAGGCGTGTGGGAGCTGGTGATGGCCTCGGTGCTCGCCTTCCTGATGCTCAAAATGACCGGCGTGGACCGCGAAGTCATCGAGAAATGGCTCTATGTCATCGTCGCGACCGCGCTGTTCTCCGGCATTCTCGGCACGGGCCACCATTATTACTGGATCGGCGCGCCCGGCTATTGGCAGTGGATCGGCTCGATCTTCTCGTCGCTCGAAGTGGTGCCTTTCTTCGGCATGATGACCTTCACCTTCATGATGGTGTGGAAGGGCCGCCGCGACCATCCCAACAAGGCGGCGCTGGTCTGGTCGCTCGGCTGTTCGGTGCTGGCCTTCTTCGGCGCCGGCGTGTGGGGCTTCCTGCACACCCTGCATGGCGTGAACTTCTACACCCACGGCACGCAGGTCACGGCGGCGCACGGCCATCTCGCCTTCTATGGCGCCTATGTCTGCCTGAACCTGGCGATGATGACCTACGCCTTCCCGCTGCTGCGCAACCGCGCGCCTTATAACCAGGTGCTGAACATGGTCAGCTTCTGGGTCATTTCCTCGGGCGTGGTGTTCATGACCGTCACGCTGACCTTCGCGGGCGTCCTGCAGACGCATCTCGAACGCGTGATGGGCATGAGCTACATGGACGCGCAGGATCAGATCGGCCTGTTCTATGTCATGCGCTTCGGCGCGGGCGCGGTGACGGTCGTCGGCGTGCTGATGTTCATCTATTCGCTGCTGGTCGCGCGCGGCAATGGCGCCGGCCAGGCTGCGCCGGCTGAATGATGGAGGCTGAGATGAACCTTGCGGCGGTCGTCATGCGGAATGAAAGCCAGGCTGATCTTCCCTTCTATCAGCCGCAGGGCAATGAATGCGAATTGTTCGAGGCGGCGTTCCGGCGCCGCCTCCCGGTCCTCCTCAAGGGGCCGACAGGCTGTGGCAAGACCCGTTTCGTCGCCCATATGGCGGCGCGTCTCGGGCTGTCGCTCGACACCATCGCCTGTCACGACGATCTGACGGCGGCCGATCTCACTGGCCGCTATCTCATCAAGAACAATGAAACCGTCTGGACCGACGGGCCGCTGACCCGCGCGGTGCGGCGCGGCGGACTCTGCTATCTCGACGAAGTGGTCGAGGCGCGCAAGGACGTCACCGTCGTGCTGCATCCGCTCACCGACGACCGCCGCATCCTGCCGCTCGACCGCACCGGCGAGACGCTACACGCGCCCGACGATTTCATGCTGGTGATCTCCTACAATCCGGGCTACCAGTCCGTGCTCAAGACGCTGAAGCCCTCGACGCGGCAGCGCTTCGTCGCTCTGTCGTTCGATTATCCCGAGCCCGAGGCGGAAGCCGCCATTGTCGCGCGCGAAACCGGCGTCGCTCTGGAAACCGCGCGGACCTTGGTGCGGCTCGCCGGGCGTTTGCGCGAATTGAAGGGGCAGGATCTGGAAGAGGGCGCCTCGACCCGTCTGCTGGTCGCCTGCGCCAATCTGCTCGTCGCCGGCTTGAAGCGCGACGAAGCCATCGCCGCCGCGCTGATCGAGCCTTTGACCGACGACCCGGACGTGAAGGCGGGGCTGCTGGATCTGGTCCAGGTCACATTGGGCTGAGGAAAGATTGGGGCTGACCATGTCGCTTTGGGGCGCCCTCGTCGGGTCGAAATTCTGGGAGCCGGAAGAGGCTGTCGGCTCGCTCTGGAATCGCTTCGTCGACACGCTCGACGCCGCGCCGTCCTATCCGGAAGCGGCGGTGGCGCTGGCTTCGGTGAGGGGATCTCTGGGCGTCCTGTTTCGTGGATTGGGCGGCGAGCGCGGCGTCGAGATCAAGGCGGGCGCCGACGATCTGTCGCATCATCGGCGTTCGTGGCGGCGTCGGCTGGCGCGCGACCGCGAACGGGTCAAATGCGCGCGTTTCGACGGCTCGACGCTGTTCTTGCCCGAGCAGATCGATGAATTTGCCGATCCGGCCCTGAATCGCCAGCTCTATCTCTGGCTCGCGGCGCTGGCGGCGGCCGCGAAGCCGGGCGCCCCGGCGGACGACGATCCGTTGCGGCGCGATATTCTGCGTCTGCGGCGCGCGGATGCCGACGCCGAGGCGGCGGTCGAGCTTTATCCCGGCCTGCGCTCCATTCGCGCGGCCCTATATGCCGCGACGCTCGTCGCGCGTCCTGCCCGCCAGGGGCCGCCGCTTGAGGCGGAGATCGAGGATTGGATTCGGGCGCGGCTCGGCTGCGCGCCTGCGTACCGCGACACGACGCTGCAACGGGCTTTGGCCGGCGACAACGCGGCCCTGAACAGCCTGCGCGCGCCCGCCGACTATCGGACCTATCGTCCGATTTTGTTGTGGGGCGAACTTTCACCCGCTCCCGCCCCCGGCGGGCGGCGCCTCGGCGATGAACCGCATGAACCGGGCGCAGGCGCGGAGCAGGGCGCCGAAAAGACGCTCAAGGCCAAGCGGCGCAAGAGCGATCAGGCCGATCGCCGCGACAGCCTGATCCTGCATCGCTTCGAGGCGATCCTGTCCTTCGGCGATTTTCTCAATCTCAATCGCGACGTCGACGACGATGACGAAGATTCGGCGCGGAAGGCGGCGGCCGACGCCGATCAGATCGACCTCGCCCAGCATCACAAAAAGCCGCGCACAAGGCTGAAATTCGACCTCGACCTCGCGCCGGAGGACGGCGACCGCGAGAAACTCGCCGGCAAGTTCGTTTATCCGGAATGGGACTGGAAGCGGGCGACGCTGGTTCCCGAACAGGCGCGAGTGCTGGAGAGCGAGGCCCCGGAATCGCCTGATGGCCTCAAGCTTGACGCCGCCGCCCGGCGCCGCATTGAGGCGGTGCGCAAGAGGTTCGAGGCGCTGCGTCCGCGTCGGAAAATGCTGTCGCGGCAAGTCGAGGGCGGTGAGATCGACCTCGACGAATGCGTCCGCGCGCTGGCCGACCGGCGGGCTAATGGCGAAGCGAGCGACCGGCTCTACCGCGACGCGCGCAACGAGGAGC
>NZ_JAYSBG010000028.1:0-19767 GCF_041915505.1 Rhodoblastus sp.
CTCCGGCCCCCGCGCCGGCCGGCGGCCCCGTCCCGCCGCCCTCGCCGGCCGCCGCCAAGAACGCCGCCGATCTCGGCGTCGCCATCGCCGATGTCGCCGGCTCGGGCAAGCGCGGCCAAGTGCTGAAGGGCGACGTGCTCGCCTTCGCCGCCAATCCGCCGGCCGCCGCGCCCGCGCCTGTTCCCGTTGCGGCCCGCCCGGCCTCCAGCGCCGACGACGCCGCGCGCGAAGAGCGCGTCAAGATGACCAAGCTGCGCCAGACCATCGCGCGCCGCCTGAAGGAGGCGCAGAGCACCGCCGCCATGCTGACCACTTTCAACGAAGTGGACATGCAGCCGCTGATGAGCCTGCGCACGCAGTACAAGGATCTGTTCGAGAAGAAGCACGGCGTGAAGCTCGGCTTCATGGGCTTTTTCGTGAAGGCCTGCACCCATGCGCTGAAGGAAATCCCGGCGGTCAACGCCGAGATCGACGGCACGGACCTGATCTACAAGAACTTCTGCCATGTCGGCGTGGCGGTCGGCACCGAGAAGGGCCTGGTCGTTCCGGTGGTGCGCGACGCCGACAAGCTGTCGATCGCCGGGGTCGAAAAGACTATCGCCGATTTCGGCAAGCGCGCCCGCGACGGCCAGCTCAAGATCGAAGAGATGCAGGGCGGCACCTTCACCATCTCGAATGGCGGCGTCTATGGCTCGCTGATGTCCACGCCGATCCTGAACGCGCCGCAATCCGGCATTCTGGGCATGCACAAGATCCAGGAGCGCCCCGTGGTGATCGGCGGCAAGATCGAGATTCGCCCGATGATGTATCTCGCGCTCTCCTACGATCACCGCATCGTCGACGGCAAGGAGGCCGTAACCTTCCTGGTGCGCGTCAAGGAAGCGCTGGAAGATCCGGCGCGTCTCGTCCTCGATCTCTGATCCGAACCCGCCCCCTGCCCGGTCCCGCCGGGCAGGGCTGATTTCCCGCGGAGAAATTCATGTCCTACGATCTCATTGTCATCGGCACCGGCCCCGGCGGCTATGTCTGCGCCATTCGCGCCGCCCAGCTCGGCCTCAAGACCGCCGTCGTCGAAAAGCGCAAGACCTATGGCGGCACCTGCCTCAACATCGGCTGCATTCCGTCCAAGGCCCTGCTCTACGCGTCCGAAATGTTCGAGGAAGCCGCGCACGGCCTCGCCCCGCTCGGCGTCAATGTCAGCAAGCCGAAGCTCGATCTCGTCGCCATGATGAAGCACAAGGACGAGACGGTCAGCGCCAATGTCAACGGCGTCGCTTTCCTGTTGAAGAAGAACAAGGTCGACACGTTCCACGGGACCGGCTCGATCCCCGCCGCCGGCAAGGTCGAAGTGACCGCCGAGGACGGCTCCAAGCAGGTTCTCGAAACCAAGGCCATCGTGATCGCCACCGGCTCGGACGTCGCGCCGCTGCCGGGCGTGGCCATTGACGAAAAGATCGTGGTGTCCTCGACCGGCGCGCTGGAGCTCGAAAAAGTTCCTGGCAAGCTGATCGTGGTCGGCGCCGGCGTGATCGGCCTCGAACTCGGCTCGGTCTGGCGCCGCCTCGGCTCGGAAGTCACCGTGGTCGAATATCTCGACCGCATCCTGCCCGGCATGGATCTCGAAACCGTCAAGCAGTTCCAGCGCGTGCTGGAGAAGCAGGGCGTGAAATTCGTGCTCGGCTCCAAGGTCACCAAGGTCGAAACCACCGCCAAGGCGGCCAAGGTCACGGTCGAGCCCGCCGCCGGCGGCGAAGCCAAAGTGCTCGACGCCGATGTCGTGCTGGTCGCCATCGGCCGCCGTCCCTTTACCGAAGGCCTCGGGCTGGAGGCGCTCGGCGTCGCGCTCGAACGCGGCCAGATCGTGATCGACAATCATTTCCAGACCAATGTCCCGGGCGTATTCGCCATCGGCGACGTGGTGCGCGGCCCGATGCTGGCCCACAAGGCCGAGGACGAGGGCGTCGCGATCGCGGAAATGCTGGCAGGCCAGCATGGCCATGTGAATTACGAGGTCATTCCCGGCGTGGTCTATACCTATCCGGAAATCGCCAGCGTCGGCGCGACCGAGGAAGACCTCAAGGCCAAGGGAATCGCCTATAAGGTGGGCAAATTCCCCTTCACGGCCAATGGCCGCGCCCGCGCGATGCGCCATACCGACGGTTTCGTCAAAGTGCTGGCCGACGCCGCGACCGATCGCGTGCTCGGCGCCCATATTTTCGGGTTCGGCGCCGGTGAAATGATCCACGAGGCCGCCGTGCTGATGGAATTCGGCGGCTCCTCGGAAGATCTCGCCCGCACCTGCCACGCTCATCCGACCATGTCGGAAGCGGTCAAGGAAGCGGCCATGGCCGTCGAGAAGCGCGCGATCCATATGTGAGCCTCGCGCGACCTCACGACCTGATCCAGAAAGCCCGGACCTTTCCGGGCTTTCGCATTTCGGGACGTTTGGCGCTCGCCCAAGTTCAGCGCATTTGGCGCGCGCCCATGTCCCGCCTAAGATCGTCGGCCTCAGGAAACCGCGAATCACTTGCCCATGACGCCGCCGGAGGCGCCCGACCCGCCAGCCCCCCGTTCCGTCGCCGCAAGCCTGGTGCGCGGGCTGCGCGCCGTCGCCCGTTCGCATGAAATCGCGCTGGTCGTCGCCGCCGCGGTGGTGGGGCTGATCGCCGCCACCTGCGTCACGGGCATGACGGAGGCCGCGATCCGCGCCCATATCCTCATTTTCAATCTGTCTTTCGACGTGCGGCTGAGCGCGACGGACCGCGTCGCGCCGCTCGCCGCCCTCGCCGCGCTGACGCTGGGCGGCCTGAGCCTCGGCCTGATGGAGGCCTTCCGGCTCGCAAGGCAAATTTCCGGCCCGGTCGATCCGGTCGAGGCCAATGCCCTGCGCGGCGGGCGCATGTCGTTGCGCGACAGTTTCGTCGTCGGCATGCAAACGCTGATTTCCAATTCCGTCGGCGCCTCGGTCGGGCTAGAAGCCGGCTATACCCAGGTCGGATCCGGCATCGGCTCCTATCTCGGACAGAAATTGAATCTCCGCCGCAACGATCTGCGCCTGCTGGTCGGCGCCGGCGCGGCGGCCGCAATCGGCGGCGCCTTCGGCGCGCCCCTCACCGGCGCATTCTACGCCTTCGAGGTGGTCCTCGGAACCTATTCCATCGCCGCCGCCGGTCCGGTGTTCGCCGGTTCGATCGTCGGCGTCCTCACCACGCGTTTCCTCGCCGGCGCGCCCTATCAGGTCAGGATGCCGACGGTGGAGCAAATGACGCTGGCCGATTATCCAGCTTTGTTCCTGCTCGCGGCGCTGTCGGTGGCGCTCGGCGTCGGCGCCATGCGCGCCGCCGGCGCTTCGGAGCGCGCGCTCCAGGCCACCCCGATTCCCGTCTGGGCGCGTCCGGTCGTCGGCGGCCTCGCAGTCGCCGCGCTGGCGACTGTCACACCCCAGGTGCTCGGCGCCGGGCACGGGGCGCTTTCCCTGAATGTCATCGCCAATTTCCCGATTTCCGTACTCGCCGCCTTTCTGGCTCTGAAAATGGTCGCCTCGCTGATCTCGCTCGCCAGCGGCTTTCGCGGCGGCCTGTTCTTCGCCTCGCTGTTCATGGGCGCGACTCTGGGCAAGATCTATGGCGCCGCCTTCATCGCCCTGTTCCCCGTTCAGGCGCCCGATCCGGCGGTTTGCATTCTCGCCGGCATGGCGACTTTCGGCGTCGTGATCGTCGGCGGCCCGCTGACCATGTCCTTCCTGGTGCTGGAGAACACCGGCGATTATTCGGTGACCGCCGCCGTGATCGCGGCGGCGGTCGTCGCCAGCCTGATGGTGCGCGCGACCTTCGGCTATTCCTTCTCGACCTGGCGGTTGCATCTGCGCGGCCAGAACGTCCGCAGCGCCAATGACGTCGGCTGGATTTCGGAATTGCAGGTTGACGGCCTCATGAGGCCGGAGCCGCCAACCGCTCCGGCCTGGCTCGACATTGACGCGTTCTGCGAAAGCCATCCGCCCGGCTCCGCGCAATTCGTGATCCTGACCGACGAAGCGGGCCGTTACGCCGGAATGGTCAGCGTCGCCGAGGCCCATTTCCATGCGCACAAGGCCGAAGGCTGGGTCAGCGCGCTGGCGAAACAAAAGGATGTCTGGCTGGTCCCGCTGATGAACGCCAAGACCGCCATGACCCTGTTCGACCAGACCGAAGCCGACCAGCTCGCCGTGCTCGATCCCGAAACCAAGGCGCCGATCGGCGTGCTGAACGAGGCCTATCTCGCCCGCCGCTATGCCGAACAGGCCGACGCCGCCGTGCGCAGCGCCTTCGGGATTTGAGCCCATGTTTCGATGATCGCGATTTCATCGCAATCATCGAGGTCCCTCGCATCAGCCGGTAGCCTGGCTTCAGGCGGGCGTCTAAAAAGACGCCCTACCGGTCGCATTCGCTCCTGACCGGTTCTCATAAATGAGAACCGGAATGAGCCCCTATTCTGCGCGGGGATGCGCGGCGCGATAGGCTTCGAACAGTCGCGCCTTGTCGATCGATGTATAAATCTGGGTTGTGGACAAGCTGGCGTGGCCGAGCAATTCCTGGATCGAGCGCAGATCGCCGCCCCGGCTCAGCAGATGCGTGGCGAAGGAATGGCGCAAAGCGTGCGGCGTCGCGGAATCCGGCAGGCCGAGCGCGCCGCGCAACCGCTCGACCGTCAATTGGATGATCCGGGGCGACAACGGCCCACCGCGCGCGCCGACGAACAAAGGCCCGTCCTTGGGCAGGCTATGAGGGCAGATGTCCAGATAAGCGGCGACCGCCGCGCGGACCGGCGCGATCGCCGGGACGGCGCGCGTCTTGCCGCCCTTGCCGACGATGGTCAGACTATCGGTCCGACCGACCGGCGCGTCGCCCCGCCGGATCGACAGGGCCTCCGAAATGCGCAATCCCGCGCCATAAAGCAGCGAAAGCACCGCCGCGTCGCGCGCCGCGATCCAGGGCGCGCGGCCCTCGTCCATGTCCGTCTCACCGGCGGTTATTTCGCGCGCCCTGGCGGCGACCAAGGCTTTCGGCAGCGTGCGCGCGACCTTGGGCGAACGGACCTTGTCGAACACGCCGACGGTCGCGAGGCCCTCGCGGCCGAGATGACGCGCGAAGGAACGCAAAGCGGCGAGTTGCCGCAACAGCGAGCGCGACGCGACGCCATCCTCGCGCCGGCGCGCCATGAATGCGCGCAGATCGGCGGGCTTCAACTCCGCCAAAACCGCGAGATCCGGCGACGCGCCGCGACGCTCGCGCAGAAAATGCAGGAACTGCCTGAGATCGCGCCGATAGGCGTCGATCGTCAGCGGCGAAACGCGCCGCTCGCCGGCGAGGCGGCGCAACCATTGGTCCGCCGCTTCGGCAAGCTTTTCGTCGAGGCCGGGCGCGCCGTTGCTGAACGGGCCGGCGGCGGGTGGGGCATGCTGAACCATGCCGCCATCCTAGCCGCGGGCGGTCAACAATCCCTTGCCGAATCCCTCGTCGCGCGCTCTCAGCCCTTGACGTCCTTCGACGCCTGCGCCTTGAATTCATCGAAATGGCGGGCGATCTGGTGTTCGGACTGGGCGACGCCCGCCTTCTCGAAATCCTTGTGAATCTGCGACAGGATGCCGGCCTTGACGTGAGCCGCGACATCCTGCGCGACGAGCGACTTGGCGTATTCCTCGGCCTCGGCGCCGGTCTTGCCGAGCTTGGCGGCGGCCCACAGGCCGATCATCAGATTGGTTTGGGCGAGGACCTTGAACAGCACTTCCTCGTCATGCGCGAACTTGTTCTCGAAAGCCTGTTCACGCTTGTCGAATCCGGACATCTCGGTTCCCTTCCTGTTTCGTCTTGACTTGCGCGCATATATATAGACTCGGCCGGCCTCTGCCTAGCTTCGCATTGCCTTGGGAACAAAGCCGTGAATGGGTCTTTTGGCGAATAATGGTCCGGAATTAGCCCCGTTCGTGGAAACAGGTTGTGTAACGGCGCGGAACGGGCTAGGAACCGGAAGAAACGCGGCCCAAGGGTTCCAAGACCCGCGCGACCGAAGCCGTTCCGGCGACGGCGTCCGGTTGGGACCCGCCAGGTCGCGGGAAGCCCGGGGAGCCGTGGCGTCCATGGATCATCTCAGAGATCGGTTATTTCCCATGAACCGCCGCCGTCGCATTTACGAAGGCAAGGCCAAGGTGCTCTATGAGGGCCCGGAGCCTGGCACTTTGATTCAGCATTTCAAGGACGACGCCACCGCCTTCAATGCGAAGAAGCATGAGGTGATCGACGGCAAGGGCGTCCTGAACAACCGGATTTCGGAATATATCTTCCAGAATCTGAACGATATCGGCGTGCCCACCCATTTCATCCGCCGGCTCAACATGCGCGAGCAGCTGATCCGCGAAGTCGAGATCATCCCGCTCGAAGTCGTCGTGCGCAATGTCGCCGCCGGCTCGCTCTCGACGCGCCTCGGCATCGAGGAAGGCTCGCAACTGCCGCGCTCGATCATCGAATTCTACTACAAGAACGACGCCCTCAACGATCCGATGGTGTCGGAAGAGCACATCACGGCGTTCGGCTGGGCGACCCCGCAGGAAATCGACGACATCATGGCGCTCGCCATCCGCGTCAATGATTTCCTGACCGGCCTGTTCCTCGGCGTCGGTATCCGTCTGGTCGATTTCAAGATGGAATGCGGCCGGCTGTGGGAAGGCGACATGATGCGCATCGTTGTCGCCGACGAAATCTCGCCCGATTCCTGCCGGCTGTGGGACATCAAGTCCAACGACAAGCTCGACAAGGACCGGTTCCGTCGTGACATGGGCGGCCTCGTCGAGGCCTATGCCGAAGTCGCGCGCCGGCTCGGCATCATGCAGGAAGGCGAAAAGCCCCATTCCGGCGGTCCGAAACTGGTCCAGTAAGGGCCGGGACCGTCTCCCCGATCGGCAGAAGGAATTTGCGTCCGATGAAAGCGCGCGTGACCGTGACCCTGAAGACCGGCGTGCTCGATCCGCAGGGCAAGGCGATCGAAGGCGCCCTTCATTCGCTCGGCGTCGAAGGCGTCGCCTCGGTGCGCCAGGGCAAGGTGTTCGACATCGAGATCGCCGCGGCCGATCCCGAGGCGGCCAAGGCCGCACTGACCGCGGCCAGCGAGAAATTACTGGCCAATACGGTCGTGGAAAATTTCCGCGTCGAATTGATCTGAGCCGGGCCAAGCTTTCGCTTCTCAGGAGAACGCCATGAAAGCGGCTATCGTGCTATTTCCGGGGTCCAATCGCGAGGGCGACGCGGCGCGCGCGCTGCGTCAGGCCGGCGCCAAGGTCGAGATTGTCTGGCACGCCGACCACGACCTTCCGGCCGGAACCGATCTCGTCGTCTTGCCGGGCGGCTTCAGCTATGGCGATTATCTGCGCTGCGGCGCGATCGCCGGGCGCGCTCACGTCATGGAGGCCGTCCGCCGCCACGCCGCGCGGGGCGGCCTCGTGCTCGGCATTTGCAACGGCTTCCAGATTTTATGCGAAAGCGGCCTGCTGCCGGGCGTGCTGATGCGCAACCGCGATCTGCGTTTCGTCTGCAAGCGCCAGCATCTCCGCGTCGAGCGCAATGACACGGCCTTCACCCGCGCTTACGCCGTCGGCCAGGCGATCGACGTCGCCATCGCGCATGGCGAAGGCAATTACGAGGCGCATGAAGAAACCATCCGCGCGCTCGAAGCCGAGGGCCGGGTCGCTTTCCGCTATTGCGACGCGAACGGCAAGGTCGGCGGCGCCGCCAATCCCAATGGCTCGACCAATGACATCGCCGGGATCTATTCGGAACCTTTCAACGTACTCGGCATGATGCCGCATCCCGAAAACCTGATCGACCCGCTGGTCGGCGGGATCGACGGGCGCGGCCTGTTCGAAAGTCTTTTGCGCGCGGCCTAACGTCGCATCGCTTTTTTGAAACGAAAATCCGTCGTCTCCATGACGAACATAATGAAAAAGCCCGGTCTGACGACCGGGCTCTCTTTTTTCGCGCGGAAGGAAGACGCGCTCAATATTTGGCGACGACCGGCGTCGGGAACAGGTCGGCCATCCCGAAGCGATAGCCGACGCCGACGCCGATCAGCCAGGTGTCGGCGTTGACATGAACGGTGTTCGGTCCGAACGGGGTGTTGGCGTCGGTGTTCAGGAACAGATATTTCGCGTCGGCGTTCAGCACCCAGTGCTTCGTCAGGTAGTAGTCGAAGCCCGCCTGCAGCGCGAGGCCCGCGGTCGGCTTGATGGTGACGGCGTCGCCATAGCCCAGCGTGCGGGTGAGCGGCGATGTGGTCTGCAGGAACCAAGTGTAATTGGCGCCGACGCCGACATAGGGGTCGAACTGACCCAGCGCGAAATGGTACTGCAGCGTGAGGGTCGGCGGCAGCAGCGTGGTGTTGGCGAAATTGACATTCGTGCCGACCGGGGTCAGCGAACCAGTCAGGCTGGTATGCGCGACGCCGGCGATCAGCTCGGCCGCCCAGTGCTTCGTGAAGAAATAGGTGAAGTCGACTTCGGGAACCACGTTGTCGGACAGCGAGGCGCCATAGATCGGGCCGCCGAGAATGGTCGAGCTGCTGCCGTTGGGCAGAACCCCGAGCGCGCGGACGCGGATCAGGAAGGGATCGAACGAATCGTCGACGATCGGCGCATAGACCGGCGCCTTCGCGGAGGGAAGATCGGCGGCGAGCGCCGGGACGGCGACGGTGCTCAGCAGAGCGGCCGCGAACGCGATGCGAAAGTTGCTTTTCATGGGAGGCATTCCATTTCGTAAAACCAGGGCCTCAGCACGGCCTTGGCGGCGTTCCGGGCTCATGCGTGAAATTCTCGCGACAACTCGGATTCGCGCTTGATTCAGATCAATTTATTGCGTCGCAATCTCGCGTCTGCGGTAAACTGTGGCGGAAATAACACAAAAGTTCCGTCCGTCCGCGTCCTTGCCAAGTCCGGCGCGAGGATTTATCGAACCCCATGCGCCCGCCGCGGCTTCCCGCGGCCGAAGGACGCTCTTTGATAGGGCCGGATTCCTTGACCGTTCAGACGAAATCCCGCGAACCGGCGATCACGCCGAACCTGGTGGCCCAGCACGGCCTCAAGCCCGACGAATATCAGCGCATCCTGGAGCTGATCGGGCGCGAGCCGAGCTTCACCGAACTCGGCATTTTCTCGGCCATGTGGAACGAGCACTGCTCGTATAAGTCTTCGCGCCTGCATCTGAAGAAGCTGCCGACCGAGGCGCCCTGGGTCATTCAGGGTCCAGGCGAAAACGCCGGCATCATCGACATCGGCGACGGCCAGGCCTGCGTCTTCAAGATGGAGAGCCACAACCATCCGTCCTATATCGAGCCCTATCAGGGCGCCACGACGGGCGTCGGCGGCATCCTGCGCGACGTCTTCACCATGGGCGCGCGGCCGGTCGCCTGCTTGAACCTGCTGCGCTTCGGCTCGGTCGATCATCCGCGCACGCGCCATCTGGTTTCCGGCGTCGTCGCCGGCATCGGCGGCTATGGCAACAGCTTCGGCGTGCCCACCGTCGGCGGCTCGACGGCTTTCCATTCGAGCTATGACGGCAATATTCTCGTCAACGCCATGGCCGTCGGACTGGTGCCCAGGGACAAGATTTTCTACGCCGCCGCGACCGGCGTCGGGCGTCCCATCGTATACCTCGGTTCGAAAACCGGGCGCGACGGCATTCATGGCGCGACCATGGCCTCGGCCGAGTTCGACGCCAATTCCGACGAGAAACGTCCGACCGTCCAGGTCGGCGATCCTTTTTCAGAAAAGCTCCTGCTCGAAGCCTGTCTCGAAATCATGGCCAAGGGCTGCGTCGTCGCGATCCAGGACATGGGCGCGGCGGGACTGACCTGTTCGGCGGTCGAAATGGGCGCCAAGGGCAATCTCGGCGTCGAACTTGATCTCGACGCGGTGCCCTGCCGCGAGCCGAATATGTCGGCTTATGAAATGATGCTGTCGGAAAGCCAGGAGCGCATGCTCATGGTGCTCGATCCCGACAAGGAAGCCGAAGCCGAAGCCATTTTCCGCAAATGGGGGCTGGATTTCGCGGTGATCGGCAAGACCACCGACACTTTGCGCTTCGTGGTGCGGCACAAGGGCGAGATCAAGGCCGACCTGCCGATCAAGGAGCTGGGCGACGAGGCCCCGCTCTATGACCGGCCGCATGTTCCGACGCCGAAGGCGGCGAAGCTCGATCCGGCCGCATTGCCGACGCCCCTCGCCATCGACGCCGCGCTGAAAAAGCTGGTCGCGACGCCGGACCTCGCCTCGAAGCGCTGGATCTGGGAACAATATGACCATCTGATCCTGGGCAATTCGATCCAGGGGCCAGGCGGGGATTCCGCCGTGGTGCGGATCGATGACTGCCCCAAGGGCCTGGCTTTGACCGCCGACGTCACGCCGCGCTATTGCTTCGCCGATCCGGTCGAGGGCGGCAAACAGGCGGTGGCGGAAGCGTGGCGCAACATTACCGCCGTCGGCGGTCTGCCGCTGGCGCTCACCGACAATCTGAATTTCGGCAATCCGGAAAAGCCCGACATCATGGGCCAGTTCGTCGGCTGCCTCGACGGCATCGGCCAAGCCTGCCGCGCGCTCGATTTCCCCATCGTCTCGGGCAATGTCTCGCTTTATAATGAGACGCAGGGCAAGGGCATCTTGCCGACCCCGTCGATCGGCGGCGTCGGTCTTGTCGCGGATGTGACCAAAAGCGTCGGCCTCGCCTTCCGCGCGCCGGGCGAAAAAATCTTGCTGGTTGGCGAAACCGAGGGCTGGCTCGGCCAGTCGATCTATCTGCGCGACATTCTCGGCCGCGAGGAAGGCGCCCCGCCGCCGGTCGACCTCGCCGGGGAAAAGACCCATGGCGATTTCGTGCGCTCTCTGATCGGCGACGGATATGTCAATGCCGTGCATGATCTTTCCGACGGCGGTCTCGCCGTCGCGCTCGCCGAAATGGCCATGGCCGGCCGCATCGGCGCGAAAGTCGCCGCGCCGGGCGTCGATTGCGCCGCGATTTGGTTCGGCGAGGACCAGGGCCGTTATCTGCTTGTCGCGTCGGCGGAAAAGGTCGGAGACATTCTTGACCGCGCGGCGGCTGCGGGCGTTGCCGTGACCGAGATCGGCGAGACCGGCGGCGACGCCCTTTCGCTCGGCGCGGCCACGCCTCTGCTGGTGCGGGAATTGCTTGAGGCGCACGAAAACTGGATGCCGGCCTATATGGCCGGCGAGAAAGCCGCCTAAACGACGAGGGATCCGCCATGCCGATGGAAGCCAGCGAAATCGAACGCCTGATCAAGAAAGCCATGCCGGATGCGGAGGTGTTCATCACCGATCTGGCCGGCGACGGCGATCATTATCGCGCCCAGGTCATTTCGGAGGCCTTCCGGGGCCTGAGCCGCGTGCGCCAGCACCAGTTGGTCTATTCCGCGCTCGGCGGACAGGTCGGCGGCGTGCTGCACGCGCTGGCGCTGGAGACCGCCGTTCCCGAAACCGCTTGAAGCGCGCGCCCGCGCGCCTTAAATCTGTTCCGTCACGGAGCCTTGACCTCCGTTTGAAAGGAACACGCCATGTCGGACGCTCTGATTTCCACCGCCATTGACCGCATCAAGCAGGAAGTGGCCGAAAATGACGTCGTGCTCTTCATGAAGGGCACGCCCAATTTCCCGCAATGCGGCTTCTCCGGCCAGGTTGCCAAGATTCTCGGCTTTCTGGAAGTGCCCTACAAGGGCGTGAACGTGCTGGAAGACGGCGACATCCGCGAAGGCGTGAAGCAATACGCCAATTGGCCGACCATTCCCCAACTTTACATCAAGGGCGAATTTGTCGGCGGCTGCGACATCATTCGCGAAATGTTCCAGTCCGGCGAATTGATCGACCATCTCCAATCCGCCGGCGTTCCGGTGAAGGATCCGCGCCAGGGCTGAGCCGGCGCCGCATGGCCGAAGGAAACGATCCGGGCCTCGCGCCCGGATTTTCCTTGCTGAGGCCTATTTCGCGCCCGCCGCCCGAACCAAAGCCAGCGCGTCGGCGCCGTCCCATTGCGCCGGGCCGGCCAGAGCGCCGATTTCGCAGCCGTCGGGGCCGATCAGGAAACTGGTCGGCAGGCCGACCAGCTTGCCGCTCTGTTGCAGAACCTGAAAGGTCTTCCCGCTCGATTCGGCGTAGAAGCCCAGGTTCTTGACGGCGATCTCCTGCAGAAAGGCCTTGGGCCGCTCCAGCTTGGCGGTGTCGACATTGACCGCGACGACGCTGAAGGCGCCGTCGCCCGCTTCGCCCTGCAGCCGGTCGAGCGCCGGCATTTCCTCGCGACAGGGCACGCACCAGGTCGCCCAGAAATTCAACAGGATGGTCCGGCCTTTGAAGGCGGCGAGATCGGTCGCGGCGCCGTCATGGGCGAAGGTCAGGTTCGGCATCGGCTTCGGTTTGGCGTGAATGGCGAGCGCGGCGAGATCGCCTTTGGCCAACGGCGCGAGCTTCGCCGCCAACGCGGCCGAGGCGGCGCATTCGGCGGAAGCCGTCGCGGCTTCCTTGCCGCCGCCCCCATTCATCCCGTATAGGACGAACCACAAAATCGCCGCGACGACAGCGGCGACCAGAAGGACATGCGGCAGGATGAGCTTGCGGGCGATGGAGCGCATGCGCGCGGGATCGACCGGCGGCGGCGCGTCTTGCTCGTCATTCATCTTGGACCTCGCTGCGGAGCGGTCATGAGCAATCAGATGTGGGGCGGCCGATTCACCAGCGGCCCCGATGCGATCATGGAGGAGATCAACGCCTCCATCGGCTTCGATTATCGCCTGGCCCGGCAGGATATCGCCGGGTCGAAGGCGCATGTGGCCATGCTGGCGAAGACCGGAATCGTCTCGCAAGCCGATTCCGACGCCATTGCGAAGGGTTTAGACGAGGTCGGCGCCGAAATCGAGAGCGGCCAATTCGCCTTTTCGCGCGCGCTGGAAGACATTCACATGAATGTCGAATCGCGGCTCGCCGAAAAGATCGGCGCCGCGGCCGGCCGCCTGCATACCGCGCGCTCGCGCAATGACCAGGTGGCGGTGGATTTCAAGCTCTGGGTCCGCGACACGATCGACGAGCTGGACGGCCAGTTGCGCGACCTGCAAAACGCTTTGGTCGAAAAGGCCGCCGCTTTTCCGGAAGCGGTCATGCCCGGCTTCACCCATCTGCAATCGGCGCAGCCGGTGACCTTCGGCCATCATCTGCTCGCCTATGTCGAGATGATCGCGCGCGACCGCGGCCGGTTCCGCGACGCCCGCGCGCGGCTCAACGAATGCCCGCTCGGCGCGGCGGCTCTGGCCGGCACCTCCTTCCCGATCGACCGCGAGGCGACAGCGAAAGCGCTCGGCTTCGACCGCCCGACCGCCAATTCGCTCGACAGCGTGTCGGACCGCGATTTCGTGCTCGAAACGCTTGCGGCCGCCGCGATCGCAGCGACACATCTGTCGCGTTTCGCCGAAGAGATCGTGCTGTGGACCACGCCGCAATTCGGCTTCATCGCGCTGTCGGACAAATTCACCACCGGCTCGTCGATCATGCCGCAGAAGCGCAATCCCGACGCGGCGGAGCTGGTGCGCGGCAAGTCCGGCCGGGTCATCGGCGATCTCGCCGGCCTGCTGATCGTCATGAAGGGCCTGCCCTTGGCTTATTCCAAGGACATGCAGGAAGACAAGGAAGGCTGTTTCGATTCGCTGCAGTCGCTGTCGCTCTGCATCGCCGCCATGGCCGGCATGGTCCGCGACATGACGCCGCGTCTTGAAAGGATGAAGGCGGCGGCGGGCTCCGGCTATTCGACCGCCACCGATCTCGCCGACTGGCTGGTGCGCGCGCTCGGCATGCCGTTCCGGCAGGCGCATCACGTCACCGGCCGGATCGTGGCGCTGGCGGCCGAAGCGGGCCTCGAACTTGAACAATTGACGCTCCCGCAATTGCAATCGATCGATCCGGCGATCACCAGCGCGGTGTTCGACGTGCTCGGCGTGGAAAATTCGGTGCGCAGCCGGCTGAGCTATGGTGGCACCGCGCCGGACAATGTGCGCAAACAGGCGCACGCGTGGAGCCAGCGCCTCGCCGCGGAAAAATCGGCCTGAACCTGCGCCTTTATGGGCGCGCTTTTGCGGTTTTTCTTCTATAGTCCGCGCCGTTCGCGGGATCATTCGGGAGTCCGGCTTTTGACTCGTAGGGTTGTTATCAGGGCGGCGCTCTTCAGGACCGCGCTTTGTGCGGCCGCGCTCTCCGGCGCGCTCCTGCTCGATGGATGCGGACGGCGCGGCTTGCCGGTTCCGCTCGATCCGGCCGTCGAGCAGAAGGCCGAGGACGCCCCGGCCTCGCCGGCCAGTGAGAACCCCACGGCCAATTCGCACGAGAAACTGCCCAAAGGCGTCGACGATAACGCGCTCAAGGCCGGCGCGCGCAAGACGCCGACGCCCTTCGACTTCCTGCTCTAAGGTCCGGCATGCATTTCTTCGATTACAAGGACGGCGTGCTGCATGCCGAGGGCGTCGCTTTGCCGGAACTGGCGAAAAGCGTCGAGACGCCGTTCTATGTCTATAGCGCCGCGACAATCCGCCGCCATTTCACGGTGTTTTCGCAAGCGATGAGCGATTTCGACGCCCTCGTCTGCTATGCGATGAAGGCCAATTCCAATCAGGCGGTGCTGACCCTGCTGGCCAAGCTCGGCGCCGGCATGGATGTGGTTTCGGAAGGCGAATTGCGCCGCGCCCAGGCGGCGGGTGTCCCCGGCGGCCGGGTGACCTTTTCCGGCGTCGGCAAGACAGACCGCGAGATCGCTTTCGCGCTCGATTACGGCATTTTCTGCTTCAACGTCGAATCCGAACCGGAACTGGAGCGCATTGCGCAGATCGCCTCGGCGCGCGGCCAGACGGCGCCGATCTCGATTCGCGTCAATCCCGACGTCGACGCCAAGACCCACGCCAAGATCTCGACCGGAAAGTCCGAAAACAAATTCGGAATCCCGATTTCGATCGCCCGCGACGTCTACGCCCGCGCGAAAAACCTTGCCGGCGTCCAGATCGCCGGCGTCGACATGCATATCGGCTCGCAGATCACCGATCTGGCGCCGTTCGACAACGCCTTCGCCATTCTCGCCGATTTCGTCCGCCAGTTGCGGGCGGACGGCCACGCCATCGCCCATGTCGATCTCGGCGGCGGCCTCGGCATTCCCTATTCCGAGCGCGACAATCCCGACAGCTACCGGCCCGAACTTTACGCCGAAGTGGTCCGCCGGCATTTCAAGCCGAATGACGCCAAGCTGGTGTTCGAGCCGGGGCGGTTGATCGTCGGCAACGCCGGGCTGCTGGTGACCCGCGTGATTTATGTGAAGCACGGCGAAGCCAAGAATTTCGTCATTGTCGACGCGGCGATGAACGATCTCGTGCGCCCGACGCTCTATGAAGCCCATCACGACATTTTCCCGGTCGCCGCGCCGGCCGGGGGCGACGCCAGGATCAAGGCCGATCTGGTCGGCCCGGTCTGCGAGACCGGAGACTTTCTGGCCCGCAACCGCGACCTCGCCGAGCCGAAGCCCGGCGACCTGCTGGCCGTGATGTCGGCCGGCGCCTATGGCGCCGTTCAGGCCGGCACCTATAATTCGCGCCTGCTGATCCCGGAAGTGCTGGTCGATGGCGACCGCCACGCGGTGATCCGCCCGCGCGGCGATTACGAAACCCTGATCGGCCTCGACAAAGTTCCGCCCTGGTTGACATGAAGACTTTGTTCGGCGCGAAATTGGTTTTTCGAAAACGAGGCGCCGCAAGGTGACGGATAAGGCAAAGGCTGGGCGAGAGGCGCTCCGCGATCGTCTGGCGGAATGGCGGAGAACGCGGCCGCGGCGGCTGGCCTGGCTCGCCCGGGCCGCCCTGGCTTTCGAGCGCCTCGCCCGCGCGCTTGCGCCCGCCGCCATCGTGACCGGCCTTTTCGTCGCCCTGAGCTGGACCGGACTCTGGCTCGGCGCGCCGACTGCGCTGCGCATTTTCGGCGTCGTGATCCTCATCGGCGCGCTGGTCGCGGCTTTGGTTCGGCTGCGCGACTTTTCCTGGCCGAGCGCGGCCCAGGCCCGCGACGCGCTCGATCTCGGCGATCCCGACGCCCCGGCTTCCACCTTGGCCGATTCGCTGGCCAATAAGGACGATCCGCAAACGCAGGGCCTCTGGCGCCTGCACCAGCGGCGCGCGGAGGAACGCGCCGCCCGCCTCAAGCCGGTGCTGCCGTCGCCCCGGCTCTGGATGGTCGACCCTCGCGCCCTCGGCGCCCTCGCCGTGCTGGCGCTGCTCGGCACGGGCTTTCTCGCCGGGCCGGAAAAATATGCGCGGGTCGCCGCGGCTTTCGACTGGCGCTGGCGCGCCGCCGAGGGCGCGCCCTCGCGCCTCGACGCCTGGATCGATCCGCCGGCCTATACCGGCAAGCCGCCGCTCGTCCTGTCGCTCCACAATGCCGGCGAAACGCGCGGTCCGATTTCCGCGCCCGTCAACGCGACCATCGTCGTCCGCGCCGCCAATGCGGCCGATCTCCGCATCGCGACCCAAGGCGGCGTCGAGACCGCCCCGGAAACGGCCGGCTCGAATTCGGCGGCGAAGGAGCGCCGCTTCGTCCTGCACGGCGACGGCCATCTGACCCTTTCCGGCGCGACGGGCGAAATCGCCGCTTTCGCGCTTCACGCGATCCCCGATCTTCCGCCCAAGATCACGCCGCTCGGGCCGCCGCAGACCAATCTGCGCGGCACTTTCGCGCTCAGCTATCGGATCGAAGACGATTATGGCGCGCGCGACGCCCAGGTGGCCGCAAGAGTAGCGGCGGGCGAGGCCGCGCCCGGCGCGCATCCGGTCGTGCAGCCGCCGAGCGGGTCGCTCGACCTTCCGTCCGGCCCGGGCGCGCTCGGCGAAGCCAAGACGACCATCGACTGGAGCGAGAGCCCTTATGCCGGGACGCAGGTCGATCTCATCCTGCGCGCCCATGACGAGGGCGGCAATGAAGGCGAGGCGATCCTCCTCAATTATGTCCTGCCGGGCAAAGTCTTCAAGAATCCGCTGGCGCTTGCCCTGGTCGAACAGCGCCGCCTGCTGGCGCTCGACGCCGGCCAGAAGGACCGCACGCTGGCGACGATCGACGCCCTGATGATCGCGCCGGAGGTTTTCACCCCCGACCCCAAGATCTATCTCGGCCTCCGCTTCGCCCATGATTCCCTGCGCCATGCGCAAAATGACGCGGACCTCGTCGCCGTGGTCGATTTCCTGTGGGAAATGGCGACACAGATCGAGGACGGCGACGGCTCGCAGGCCGAGCGCGACCTCCGGGCCGCCGAAAAGGCCTTGCGCGAGGCCATCAAGCGCGGCGCCTCGCCGGAGGAAATCGCCAAACTGACGGCGCAATTGCAGAAGGCGCTCGACCAATATCTCGCCGCCATGCAGGACAAGGCCTCCAAGAGCGAGCGATCCGCCGAAACCGAAACCGGCAATGGACAATCGGTCTCGGCGCAGGATTTCAAATCCATGCTCGAACAGCTCGCGGAGGCGGCCAAGGACGGCGACAAGGACGCCGCCATGGAGCTGCTCGACCGCATGCGCGACATGCTGGAAAATCTCAAGGCCGCCGAGCAGTCCGGCCGTTCGTCGCAGGCCTCGCAGAACCGCAAGACCATGCGCGACATCGACAATCTGATGCGCGAGCAGCAGAAGCTGCGCGACGACACCTTTTCGCGCGATCGCGGCAATCCGCAGGGCTTCGAGCCGGAGCAGGACGAGAACGAGGCGCAGGCGGATCAGGGCGAGGGCCAGAAGGACCAGGCCGGCCAGCCGCCGCGCTCCGGCCAAGGTCAGGGACAGGGCAAGGGACAGGGCAAGGCCGGCGGCGCGCCCGAGCAAGACGGCGATCAAGCCGCGCAGGACGAACTCGGCCAGCGCCAGGGCCAGCTCGGCGGCAAGCTCGACGCGCTCAGGCGACGGGCCGAGGGCCAGGGCGCCGGGAAATCGCCGGGCCTCGCCGAGGCCGGCGAAGCGATGAAACAGGCCGAGCAGGCGCTCAAACAGGGCGACAACCAATCTGCGCTGAGCGCTCAGGGCCGCGCGCTCGAGGGCCTGCGCAAGGGCGCCGCCGAAATCGCCCAGCAGGGCGGCGAAAACGGCCCCCCGGACGATCAGGAACAGGCGGGCGAGAAGCAGGGGCAGGGCCTTCAGGGCCGGAACGGCGAGGGTCGTTTCGGCCGCGCCAACCGCCAGAACAATATTGACGCCACCGCCGCGCAAAAGGCGCGGAAAGTGCTCGAGGAATTGCGGCGCAGACTGTCCGATCCGAACCGCGCGCGCGAAGAGCTCGACTATCTCGAACGATTGATCCGGCCCGACTGATCCCGGCGCGAAGGAGAGGATTCTGGGCTGATGGCCAATTTTTCCAATCTTCTGACCGGCGCGGCGCTTGGCGCGGTGGCCATTGTCCTTTTACTGGGTCTCGCCAATATGCTGCGCGGCGGCAGCCCCAATCTGTCGCAAAAGCTGATGCGCTGGCGGGTGGGGCTGCAATTTGTCGCCATCGTCGTCATCATGACCGTGCTCTACCTGCGCCGGTGATTTTCCTGAGATAAGTCCGATCATGGTCAAGCTGAACAAGATCTACACCCGGACCGGCGACGACGGCTCGACCGGCCTCGCCAATGGCGAAAGGCGCGCCAAATGCGACGCCCGCGTCGAGGCCTATGGCGATGTCGACGAGGCCAATTCGGCGGTCGGCGTGGCCCGCCTCTCGACGGCGGCCCTGCCCGAACTCGACGCCATGCTGGAGCGCATCCAGAATGATCTGTTCGACCTCGGCGCCGATCTGGCGACGCCGCCTTCGGACAAGCCGCTCGGCTACGAGCCCTTGCGCATCGTGATGGCGCAGGTCTCCCGGCTCGAACAGGAGATCGACGCGCTCAATGCGCGGCTGTCGCCCTTGCGCTCCTTCGTCCTGCCCGGCGGCTCGCCCGCCGCCGCCGCGCTCCATCTCGCGCGCGCGATTTCGCGGCGGGCCGAGCGGCGCATGGTTTCGCTTGCGGCCTCGGGCGAGGAGGTCAGCGCCCCGGCCCTGCAATTCATCAACCGTCTTTCCGATTTCCTGTTCGTCGCCGCGCGCGTCGCCAATCGCGACGGCGCCGACGACGTTTTGTGGAAGCCGGGGCAGAACCGTTGAGCCGCCTTGTTTTCCGCGCTGAGACGCTGCGCCGCGCCGCACGCGGAACCGACGTTGACTCGCTGCAAAGCCGCGACTACCAGATGATTTCCGGTTTCTCCGGCATTGAGCGTCGCGGCGTCCGCGCGGCGCTCGGCCCATTCGAATGTTGAAGGACGAGACGCGCCCGGCCGCCGTCGGACGGCCCGGGCCGATGTGATGTTTCGCTGGTGGTCTTAGCGCTGATTTCCCGCCCACAAAATTCCGCCATTGTTCGGGAATTGGCTTTTGGAGGTCGAACCCTATGAAAATACTGGTGCCCGTGAAGCGGGTTGTTGATTACAACGTGAAGATCCGGGTGAAGACGGATGGGTCTGGCGTTGAATTGGCCAATGTCAAGATGTCGATGAACCCGTTCGACGAGATCGCGGTGGAAGAGGCGCTTCGGCTGAAGGAAGCCGGCAAGGCGAGCGAAGTGGTGGTGGTGTCGATCGGCCCGCAGCAGGCGACCGAGACCCTGCGCACCGGCCTCGCCATGGGCGCCGACCGCGGCGTGCTGGTCAAGACCGACGAGACCG
>NZ_JAYSBG010000029.1:0-19234 GCF_041915505.1 Rhodoblastus sp.
CTGGTCGAAGGCCGCGAATTGCGCAAAACCCGAATGCATCGCGCCAGGACGGGCGTAAAGCTGCGCGTAGTGAGTCCGGGTCGCCTCAGTGAATTTGGCGGGATCGGCCGAGAACTCATTCCAGAATCGGTCGAGATAGATCCGTTCGCGGCCTGCGACCAGGCGCTCCATGTCGGGGCCGCCGAAGCGAAAATGCCAGAGAAGCGGGTTTTTCAGAATCTCGTCCCAGGGGCCGACGCCAGGGATCGGGGCGTCGATCAACACCAGGCGCCGGACTTGTTCGGGATGCTGCGCGGCGAACTGGAAGGCGACCATATTGCCGATGTCATGGGCGACAAGGTCGATCTCGCCAATTCCCAGCGCGGCGAGGATATGTGCGATATCGCCCGCTTGAGTCTTCTTATCGAAGCCGCCGGGAGGCTTTGAGGACAGGCCGAGGCCGCGAAGGTCGGGGACGATGACGAGATGGTCGCGCATGAGATCGGTCGCCATCGGTGTCCACATGTCGCCGGTCTCGCCATATCCATGCAGCAACAGCACGGCGGGGCCTTGGCCGCCTGTTCGGACATAGAGCGAGACGTCGTTCGCCTGAACATATTGGGTGTGAAAATTGGCCGGAAGGGCGGCCGCGTCGGTCATGGCGTGCATTGGCGTCTCCGCGAGGGCGATAGACGCCCGCAAATGGTCCTCGATCGAGGGAGCAAGTGTAGGCTGGTCCTCAACGAAAGCCCATCCTGTTCGCGAGCAAGCAGGCCTTTGCCACGCCACAAGCCGGCCCGCGCCCGAGTTGGCCTGCGAATATGCGCTTCTCCGCCGCCGGCTGGACGCTTTCGACGGAACGGGCGGCCTTCCTACTCACGCCGCATTCCTCCCCTCCGCCACCTTTTCGCCAGACTTGCGCGCTTGGTGTAAAAGGCGGTGCGGGAATAAGCGGAGCGATTCCTTGGCGGTGATGCGAAATGTTCTGGCTGCGGCCGCGATTGTGCTGCCGGGCCTTGTCGCGCCGGCCTTCGCCCATCCCCATGTCTGGGTCACGGCCAAGGCGCAGATCCTGTTCGCGCCGGACGGCCGGATCGCCGGCTTCCGACACGTCTGGACCTTCGATGAAATGTATTCCGCCTTCGCCACCCAGGGCCTTGGCAAGGACGGCAAGCCGCCGACGAAGGAAGAACTGGCGCCGCTCGCCAAGACCAATGTCGAATCGCTCGCCGAATTCCAATATTTCACCGTCGCCAAGACCGGCCCGAAATTCTACGAATTCGGCGCGCCGAAGGATTACGAGCTTGAAGCCGACGACAAGAAGATCGTGACGCTCAGCTTCACGCTGCCGCTGAAGGAGCCCGTCTCGGCGAAAAAGCCCTTCACCTTCATGGTCTATGATCCGACCTATTTCGTCGATTTCGAACTGGAAAAGACCGATCCGGTCACGTTGAAGGACGCGCCGGCCGGCTGCTCGCTGACCACATTTCATCCGGATCCGCTGGGAAAGGATGACACCACGAAACTGAACGAAAGCTTCTTCTCCGGCCTGTCGCCCGGCGCGGATTTCGGCATCAAACTGGCGACGCGCTCCATCGTGGCCTGTCCATGAAACGGCTCGGACTCGCTCTCGGCGCGCTGGCCTTGTCCGGCGCGCAGGCCTCGGCGCAATTCGCGCCGAAAAATCCGTTTTCGGTCGGCGTCAATGAAGGGGCGGTGGGCGAGGTCGGCCGCGTCGGGCTCTGGCTGCTGCAGCAGCAGGCGCATTTCTATCAGGCTTTGCGCGTCGCCGTCTCGGCGGCGGAAGTCAATCCCTGGGCGGCCCTGTCGCTGGCGGCGGTCGCTTTCGCCTATGGAATCTTCCACGCCGCCGGCCCCGGCCATGGCAAGGCGGTGATCGCGAGCTATATGCTCGCCAATGAGCAGGCGCTGCGGCGCGGAATGATCCTCTCCGCCTTGGCGGCTTTGTTGCAGGCCTTAGTCGCCATCGCCATCGTCGGGATCGCGGCGTTGGCTCTGGGCGCGACCGCGCAGAAAATGACCGCCGCGACGCAAGCCGTCGAGATCGCCTCCTATTTCTGCATCACGGCGTTCGGGCTCTGGCTGGTCTGGCGCAAGGGCGCGGGGCTCGCCGCAGCCCTGCGCGCGCCGCCGCTCCCGGTCGCCGCGCGCTTTCGCTGCGACGACGGGTCGCAGGACGGTCCGCACGGGCCGGATTGCGCTCATTGCATCGCGCCCGATCCGTCGCGTCTCGGCGAGCGCTTCTCCTGGCGCGAGAGTGTGGCGACGGTGGTCGTCGCCGGCTCGCGGCCCTGTTCCGGGGCGCTGCTGGTGCTGGTTTTCGCGGCGGCGCAGCGGGTCTTTCTCATTGGCGTCTATGCGGTTTTCGCCATGGCGGCGGGCACGGCCCTGACCACGGCGGCGCTGGCCGCCAGCGCCGTGCTCGCGAAAGGCGCGGCGGCGAAAATGCTTGGCGCCGGCCAGCGGCGCGCCGAAATTTTCGGACGGGTGCTCGAAGTCGCGGCCGCCTGCGTGGTGCTGGGGCTCGGCGCATCGCTGCTGGCGGGGCTCGTGGCGGGCGGCGGCGTTTGACGGATTGTCAAGCTTCGCGCCTATAGTGCGGCGCGTTACGCTACAAGTGCAAGGAGGGCGGCATGCTGGACCTCGCTCATTCCATTTCCGAAAAGCGCGCGCGCGACGTCATGACCACGCCCGTGGTCACGATCGGCCCCGACGAGACCGCCCGCGCGGCCGCCGAGGCCATGCTTCGCCTGCGGGTCAGCGGCCTGCCGGTGGTCGACGCCGAGGGACGCCCGCTCGGCGTGGTCAGCGAGGGCGATTTCCGCTTCGCCGACGCCGCCACTCGCCAGAGGCAGCGCGAGGCCTGGGTGAAGATCCTGTCCGGCGGTCAGGACATGGCCGGCGAATATCTCGATACGCTCGATCGCGAGGCCGAAACGGTGCGCCAGATCATGGCCAGGCCGGCGCTTAGCGTCGATGAGGACGCGCCGGTCTCCGAGGTCGGCGATCTGATGGGCGCGCATCGCGTCAAGCGCATTCTGGTGCTGCGCGCCGGCGCCGTGGTCGGCGTCGTCACCCGCGCCGATCTTTTGCGCTTCTTCGCGCCCGAGGAGCCCGCGCCGTCCCGGCCGGTGACGCCGGAAGTCTTCGACGCCGCGCGTCAGGAGGCGCGCTTCCGGCTGAAACAATTGAAGCGCGCCGAGGCTGCGCCGCCAGCCGCGCCCAAGATTCCCGAGGGCGGCGCCACGGCGGCCGAGCTGAAGGCGATGGTCAATCAATTCGAGCAAAGCAAGTCGCGTGTGAAGGACGACGCGCAGCGGCAGGCGAAGGAGAAGCGCGACGAATTGGTGAAGGAGCTGCTCGCCTCGCGCTTCAGCGATCAGGAGCTGGCCCATTTGATGACTCTGGCCCGCGAGGCGGCGCGTCGCGGCGAGACCGGCGTCGCGGCGCTGACCTTCCCGACGGCCTTGTGCACGGACGGCGGCCGGGCGATCAACCTGCCCGATCCGCAATGGCCCGCGACCCTGCAAGGCAAGGCGGCCGATTTTTTCCTGCGCTGGGACAAGGATTTGCGCCCGCTCGGCTTCGCTCTGTCGGCGCGCATCGCGACCTTCCCGGACGGCTTTCCGGGCGACGCAGAATTGTCGCTGGTGTGGGGGCGCTGACGCGCCGCGCGTAATTGTGTCTTTTTGGAGAAAAGCCTTGCGCTCCGTGGTGAGCGGCGTTGAATAGGCGCAAACAAGCGCGTTCCGGAACAGTCAGGGATCGCGCGCCGAGGAGCGCCTGCAATGAACCTCAATGAGCCCGCTGCGGGGCATTTGCCGATCAATATGAGGGACGCGGCGCAGCCGTCGGCGAAAAAGCCGTGGTATCGCCTGCTCTATGTGCAGGTGCTGATCGCCATTTTTCTCGGCGTGGTGGTGGGCGTCGCGTGGCCCGATTTCGCGACCACGCCGGGCGTCAAGGCGCTTGGCGACGGCTTCATCAAGCTGATCAAGATGGTGATCGCGCCGATCATCTTCTGCACCGTCTCGACCGGCATCGCCCATATCCAGGACGCCAAGAAGGTCGGCCGCGTCGGCGTCAAGGCGCTGGTCTATTTCGAGGTGGTCTCGACCTTCGCGCTGGTCATCGGCCTCGTCATCGGCAATGTCGTGCAGCCGGGCGCCGGTTTCGGCGGCCATGCCGATGCGGGCGCGGTCGCTCAATATGTCAACGCGCCGCACAAGACCACGGTGGATTTCTTCCTCGACATCATTCCCGATTCCGTCGTCGGCGCCTTCGCCCGGGGCGATATCCTGCAGGTCCTGCTGTTCTCGATCCTGATGGGCTTCGCCATGATGGCGATGGGCGAACGCAGCGCGCCGCTGCGCCGTCTGATCGACGACACCGCCCACGCCGTGTTCGGCGTCATCGGCATCATCATGAAGGCCGCGCCGCTCGGCGCCTTTGGCGCCATGGCCTATACCGTCGGCAAATATGGCCCGACCGTGCTCGGCAGCCTGTTCGGCCTGGTGGCGACCTTCTATTTCGCCTCGGCCTTGTTCATCGTCGTGGTGCTGGACGCCATCGCGCGCTTCACCGGCTTCAATATTTTCAAATTCCTGCTCTACATCAAGGACGAGCTGCTGATCGTGCTCGGCACGTCGTCGTCCGAGAGCGCGCTGCCGCAATTGATGGCCAAGCTCGAAAAGCTCGGCTGCTCGCGCTCGGTGGTGGGGCTCGTCGTGCCGACGGGCTATTCGTTCAATCTCGACGGCACCAATATTTACATGACGCTGGCGACTTTGTTCATCGCGCAGGCGCTGAACATTCCGCTCGATCTCAAGCAGCAGCTGATCATTGTCGGCGTCGCCATGCTGACCTCGAAGGGGGCCTCGGGCATTACCGGCGCCGGCTTCATCACGCTGGCGGCGACGCTGGCCGCGGTCGATCCGCGCCTGGTGCCGGGCATGGCGATTGTGTTCTCGATCGACAAATTCATGAGCGAGAACCGCGCGCTGACCAATATCATCGGCAATGGCGTCGCCACCGTGGTGGTCTCCGCCTGGGAGGGCGAACTCGACCGCGACAAGCTCAAGGCCGGGCTGTCCGGCAGCGCCGATACCGAACAGATCCTCCAGGAGGCCGAACAGGCCGGTCTGAGCGACTGATTTTCTCTGAACGCCTGAATTTCATGGCCGCGTGAAACATCGCGCTTTCCCCAGCGTATCAGGGGAAAGCCGATGTGGAGGAGGCCATGACCAATCGTCGCCTGTTTCTTGCCGCGCTCGTCGCCACGGCGCTCGTCGCCACGGGCGCGCGCGCCTTTGTCGTCCAGCCTTATGAGTCCGCCGCCGCGCAACAGGCGATCGCCTCCGGCAAGCCGGTGGTGGTCGAGGTCTACGCCTCGTGGTGTCCGATCTGCCAGGCGCAGGCCAGCGTGGTCGAGGCGCTGAAGGACAAGCCGGCCTATCGCGACATCACTTATTATCGGGTCGATTTCGACGCGCAGAAAGACGTCGTCAAGGCGCTCAACAGCCCGCGCGCGACGCTGATCGTCTATCGCGGCGGCAAGGAGGTCGCGCGGCAATCCTGGGGCGCGACCGAAGAAGACGTCATGAAAATCCTGATGAAGGCGACGCCATAATGTCGCTGTGGACCTTGCCGCTGTCTTTCGCCGCAGGGGTCCTGACGATTTTGAGCCCCTGCGTGCTGCCGCTCGTACCTGTCGTGATTGCCGGCGCGCGCGCGCAGGATCCGCGCGCGCCGCTGGCGCTGGCGGCGGGGCTGGCGGCGACCTTCGGCGTGGTCGGCGGCCTGCTGGCCTCGCTCGGAGTGGATTTCGGCGAGGCGCCTTTTCTGCGGCCCTTCGCGGCCATCATCATCGTTCTCGTCGGGCTGGCGTTGCTCGCCCCTGCCGTGGGCCATCGCCTCGAAGCCGCGCTCGCGCCGCTGCAACGGTTCGGCGACGTCCTGCAGACGCGCCTGCCGCAATCAGGCCTGGCGGGCCAGGCGGCGGCGGGCGCGCTGCTCGCTCTGGTCTGGGCGCCCTGCGCCGGGCCAACGCTCGCCGCGGCTTTGGCGCTCGCCGCCCGAGGCGGGAGCCTGGCCTTTGCGATGCTGTCGATGGGCGTGTTCGCGCTTGGAGCGGCCGGCGCATTGCTGGCGCTCGGCTATGGCGTGGGACGGCTCGCTGGCGCGCATCGGGGCGCGGCGCTGGCGACCGGCGCGGCGGCGCGGTCCGCGCTCGGCGCCGCCTTCTGCCTGGTCGGGCTCGCGATTCTGACCGGCGTGGACCATGCGCTGGAAAGCCTCGCCGTCGCTTATATGCCCGACTGGCTGAACCGGCTGGCGATTGCGCTATAAAGGTCATGACCGTTTCCACTCGACAAAAGCCGAGGCGCCGCTGTTAAATCGGCGCCGGTTTGGGCGAATGAGGCGGGATGACGATGGCGCAGGACGAATGGAGCCAGGTTGACGCCTATCTCGTCGGCAAGCTGCTGCCGGAGGACGAGGCGCTCGAAGCGGCGTTGGCGCGCAATCGCCAGGAGGGGCTGCCGCCGATCGACGTGTCTCCGGCGCAAGGCAAGCTGCTCTATCTGCTCGCCCGCCTCGTGGGCGCGCGCAATGTGCTGGAGATCGGGACGCTCGGCGGCTATTCCACCATCTGGCTCGCCCGCGCCACGCCGACGGACGGCAGGGTCGTCACGCTCGAATTCTCGCCGGATCACGCGCAGGTCGCGCGCGAAAATATCGCGGCGGCCGGCGAGGGCTCCAAGGTCGACCTGCGGGTCGGACCCGCGCTCGACCTGTTGCCGGTTCTGGAAAAGGAAGGCGCGGTTTTCGATTTCGTCTTCGTCGACGCCGACAAGGCCAATAACCAGCTCTATCTGGGCTGGGCCTTGCGCCTGGCGCGCGTGGGAGCCGTTGTCGTGATCGACAATGTCGTGCGCGGCGGCCGGGTTCTCGACGCGGCCAGCGCCGATCCCGACATTGTCGGCACGCGGCGGATGTTCGAACTCGCCTCCGCCGAGAAAAGATGGAATGCGACGGCGATCCAGACCGTCGGCGCCAAGGGCTGGGACGGTTTCGCCATCGGCATCGTCGAAAAGGCCTGAAGCGGTTTCAACCGCCTCAGGCGTCTTTGTTCATCAAAACGCGATCATTGCCCCTTGGCCGCCTCCTCGGCGGTGCGCTTGTCGAGATAGGCCTTGATCGCCCAGACCGCCTCCTGCGTGAAGACGCCGTCATAGGCGGGCATCGTTTCACGCCCTTCGCTGTTCTTTCTGCCTTCGAGAACGACGCCCTTGAAATAATCGTCGCTGTCCTTGAAACAGGACGCCTTGCTCGCGGGCGTGGTCATGGTCGGGCAGTCTTTCGCCAGTTGCAGCAGGTCGGGCGCCATGCCGCCGGCTTCGGCGTTCAGGCCGTGGCACGCCGCGCAATTGTGGTAATAGCCGACCGAGCCGATCTCGATCGCCTTGGCGTTGTCGCGATACGGATTGGAATCGGCCCAGGTCGCGCCGAGCGGAGACAATCCGGTCGTGTCCACGGGATGGGGCGTCACATCGCCATGAGCCATTGCGGCCCCCGCCGCCATCATCAGCACGCCTGCGACAAGGCTGACGATGCTCGCAATTTTGCACATGTGGAAACTCCTCGAAGAACCGCCGTCGCGCGCGTTTCACCAACACGTGGCCCGGCATGTCGTGCGGCGCCGAGCAGCCTGCGCGGTCACAGTTGCAGCTGTCGAAATTGGCCGCAAATGCGGTGAAATTGCGGTCCCGCTTCGGCTCGGATCCTGTCAGTTAGAACAATTTACAGTCGCCGTGCGGACGGCGCGATTCAGCCGTTGAGGCGCCAGATTGCGAAATTCAGCCAGGCCGCGAATCCGACCCAGATCGCCAGCGGCAGCAGGCACAGGCCCGCGATCCGGTCGAGCCGCGCGAACAGAACCAGCGCCGCGAGCGCCAACGCCGCCTGCGGTAAAATGTCGATCAGGCCGAGCAGGGGGCTTTGCGCGGCGAAGAAGGCGAAGGACCAGATCACATTCAAGGCGAGAAAAGCGAGAAACACGCCGATCGCCTGTTTGCGCGCCGGTTGCGCCGGCAGGATCAGGACGCGCCAGAAAGCAAAGGCCATCAGGGCGTAGAGCAGGGTCCAGACCGGGCCGAATACCCCATTGGGCGGCGTGAAGGACGGTTTGGCGAGCGACTGATACCAGGGCGCGAGATTGGGCAGAGTGGCGAGCTGGCCGAGCAGGGAATCGAAAAAGACGAGGCCGACCGCGACGAGCGCGGCGCGGCGTGGGGGCATGCCGGGAGCGGCGGAGGAGTTTTGGGGAAGAGTCATAATCGGCGCCCGGCTCAGCGTGGCGGCAGGTTGGCGAAATAGGCCGCCAGCGCGCGCATGTCGTCGTCGCTCATGGTCCGGCTCATATAGAGCATTTCCTTATGCGCCCGGCGGCCGTCGCGGAAGGCGCGAAGCTGGTTATAGAGATAGGCCTCATTCTGTCCTGCGAGATTGGGAATTTCGGCGTCGCGGCCAATCCCGTCCATGCCGTGGCAGGGGACGCAGCTTTCGAGCAGATCGGCCTTGTGGACCGGCTCGCCGCGCGCCGGGGCGAGGAGGCAGGTGGCCGCCAGGGCGGCGAGGGCCGCACGGACGAGGGCGAAGGTCGGTGCTGTCATCTTGGGCATTGGTCGTTCTATAGGCGGGGGCTTTATCTTTTCCTGAAATGACGCGCAAGCGCGGCTCTCGTTCCTTCTGGGGGTTCACAGCGCGGAAAAACTCGGCTACAGGAGCGTCACATTCGGCCCGGGCGCTCCCGACCGAAATCTCACCCCGTACCGGGATGAATGGCGGAGGACGCGCTCCGGCCTTTTCGGCCGAAAGTGCGGCCTTTTTTTGTGCGCGGCGCAAGGCTGCGTTCAAGTTCGGATTCCGTCCCCGCCCGGCGGGGCGTCATGTCGCTCGCTGTCCAAGGGGCTAAAGCCAGCCCCGGAAGGGCTGGCTAGGAGCGAACGCGACGCCGAGCTGACGCGAGGGGCGCCACGGCCGCGTCGCGGGCGTGGCAACGTTAGTAAAAGAGCACACCATGCCGAAGCGGACAGACATCCAGACGATCATGATCATCGGCGCCGGCCCCATCGTCATCGGACAGGCCTGCGAGTTCGATTATTCCGGCACCCAGGCCTGCAAGGCTCTGCGCGCCGAGGGCTACCGGATCGTTCTGGTCAATTCCAATCCGGCGACCATCATGACCGACCCGGATCTGGCCGACCGCACCTATGTCGAGCCGATCACGCCGGAAATCGTGGCCAAGATCATCGAGAAGGAGCGCTATGCGGCGCCCGGCGGCTTCGCCCTGCTGCCGACCATGGGCGGCCAGACCGCGCTCAATTGCGCCTTGTCGCTGAAGAAAATGGGCGTGCTGGAAAAATTCGGCATCGAGATGATCGGCGCCACCGCCGAGGCCATCGACAAGGCCGAAGACCGCGAATTGTTCCGCGAGGCGATGACGAAAATCGGCCTCGACACCCCGCGCTCGCACCATATCAAGACCCTGACCCAGGCGCTGGCGGCGCTGGAGGACATCGGCCTGCCGGCGATCATCCGCCCGTCTTTCACGCTCGGCGGCACCGGCGGCGGCATCGCCTATAACAAGGCGGAATTCATCGACATCGTCGAGCGCGGCATCGACGCCTCGCCGACCTCCGAAGTCCTGATCGAGGAAAGCGTCCTCGGCTGGAAGGAATATGAAATGGAGGTCGTCCGCGACAAGGCGGACAATTGCATCATCGTCTGCTCGATCGAGAACATCGATCCGATGGGCGTTCATACCGGCGATTCGATCACCGTCGCGCCGGCGCTGACGCTGACTGACAAGGAATACCAGATCATGCGCGACGCCTCGCTGGCGGTGCTGCGCGAGATCGGCGTCGAGACGGGCGGCTCCAACGTCCAGTTCGCGATCAACCCGGCCAATGGCCGCATGATCGTGATCGAAATGAACCCGCGCGTGTCGCGTTCCTCCGCGCTCGCCTCCAAGGCCACCGGCTTCCCCATCGCCAAGGTCGCGGCCAAGCTCGCGGTCGGCTATACGCTGGACGAGATCGCCAATGACATTACCGGCGGCGCGACCCCGGCCTCGTTCGAGCCGACCATCGACTACGTCGTCACCAAGATCCCGCGTTTCGCCTTCGAGAAATTCCCCGGCGCCGAGCCGATCCTGACCACCGCGATGAAATCGGTCGGCGAGGCCATGGCGATCGGCCGCACCTTCGCGGAATCGCTGCAAAAGGCCCTGCGCTCGTTGGAAACCGGCCTGTCCGGCCTCGACGAGATTGAGATCGACGGGCTCGGCAAGGGCGACGACATGAATGTGCTGCGCGCCGCGCTCGGCACGCCGACGCCGGACCGGCTGCTGGTGGTCGGCCAGGCCTTGCGCATGGGCATGAGCGAGCAGGAAATCCATGAGGGCTGCAAGATCGACCCGTGGTTCATCTCGCGCCTTGCCGAAATCGTCGCGCTGGAGAAGAAGGTCCGCAAATTCGGCCTGCCGGCGGACGCCGACAATCTGCGCCTGCTCAAGGCGGCGGGCTTTTCGGACCTGCGGCTCGCCTCGCTGACCGGCAAGAGCGAGGCCGAGGTCGCCGCTTTGCGCCAGAGCCTGGACGTGCGCCCGGTCTACAAGCGGATCGACACCTGCGCGGCCGAATTCGCCTCGCCCACCGCCTATATGTATTCGACCTATGAGCGGCCTTTCGCCGGCGTCCCCTCCTGCGAGGCGCAGCCGAGCGACCGACAGAAGGTGGTGATCCTCGGCGGCGGCCCGAACCGCATCGGGCAGGGCATCGAATTCGATTATTGCTGCTGCCACGCCTGTTTCGCGCTCAGCGACGCCGGCTATGAAACCATCATGATCAATTGCAATCCGGAGACGGTCTCGACCGATTACGACACCTCGGACCGGCTCTATTTCGAACCGCTGACCCGCGAGGACGTGCTCGAAATCCTGGCCAAGGAGCAGGAGGCCGGAACCCTCAAGGGCGTGATTGTGCAATTCGGCGGCCAGACCCCGCTCAAGCTCGCCAAGGCGCTGCAGGACGCCGGCATCCCAATTCTGGGCACCTCGGTCGATTCGATCGACCTCGCCGAGGATCGCGACCAGTTCAAGCGCCTGCTCGACAAACTCGGCCTGAAACAGCCCAAGAATGGCATCGCCTATTCCGTGGAACAGGCGCGCATTGTCGCGCAGGATCTCGGCCTGCCTTTGGTGGTGCGCCCGTCCTATGTGCTGGGCGGCCGCGCGATGGCCATCATCCGCGACCAGAGCGAGTTGGATGATTATCTGCTCGGCACGCTGCCGGGGCTGGTGCCGTCCGACGTCAAGGCGCGCTACCCCAACGACAAGACCGGCCAGATCAATACGGTCCTGGGCAAGAATCCGCTGCTGTTCGACCGCTATCTGGTCGACGCGATCGAGGTGGACGTCGATTGCCTGAGCGATGGCGAGGCGGTTTTCGTCGCCGGCATCATGGAGCATATCGAGGAAGCCGGCATTCATTCCGGCGATTCGGCCTGTTCGCTGCCGGCGCGCTCGCTGTCGCCGGACATCATCGCCCGGCTGGAGGAGCAGACCCGCAAAATGGCGCTGGCGCTGCATGTCGGCGGGCTGATGAATGTGCAATTCGCGCTGAAGGACGGCGAGATCTATGTGCTCGAAGTCAATCCGCGCGCCTCGCGCACGGTGCCCTTCGTCGCCAAGGTGATCGGCGTTCCGCTGGCCAAGATCGCTTCGCGGATCATGGCGGGCGAGACTTTGGCCGGCTTCGGGCTGAAGCCCTGGGAAGGCGGCCATGTCGGCGTCAAGGAGGCGGTGTTCCCCTTCGCGCGCTTCCCCGGCGTCGATACCGTGCTTGGCCCGGAAATGCGCTCGACCGGCGAGGTGATCGGCCTCGACCGCAGCTTCGACATCGCCTTCGCCAAGAGCCAGCTCGGCGCGGGAACCAAGGTGCCGAGCGCCGGCGCGGTTTTCGTCTCGGTGCGCGACGCCGATAAGATCCGCATGCTGGACGCCGTGAAGCTGCTGGCCGATCTCGGCTTCAAGGTGCTGGCGACCGGCGGCACGGCCCGCTTCCTCAACGAGAACGGCATCGCCGCCCAGCGCATCAACAAGGTGTCGGAGGGCCGGCCCCATGTGGTCGACGCGATCAAGAACGGCGGCGTGCAACTCGTCTTCAACACCACGGAAGGCGCGCAGGCTTTGGCGGATTCGCGCTCGCTGCGCCGCGCCGCGCTTCTTCACAAGGCGCCCTATTACACCACTCTGGCCGGCGCGCTGGCGGCAGCCGAAGGCGTGAGGGCGTTCCGCGCCGGCGACATGGAAGTGCGGGCTTTGCAGGACTATTTCGCCTGATAGTCGTCTGAAGGGGGATGGACACAGCCGTTGACCTCAGCGGCCGGCTTTGCCATCATCAAAGTTCTGGCACATCGCCGATGACGCGCCCCATGGGGGCGCGTCACGCATTTTGTCTCCCGGCGCATCGACGCCGAACAGAAGATTTGAAAGAGTTGCAGGATGGAAAAGCTGCCTATGACCGTCGCCGGACATGCGGCTCTCGAGGTGGAATTGAAGCGCCGCCAGCAGGAAGAGCGCCCGCGCATCATTCAGGCCATCGCCGAAGCGCGCTCCCATGGCGACCTGTCCGAGAACGCCGAATATCACGCGGCCAAGGAATCCCAGTCCCTCAATGAAGGCCGGATCGCCGAGCTTGAGGACAAGCTGTCGCGCGCCGATATCATCGACGTCGCCAAATTGTCCGGCAACACGGTCAAGTTCGGCGCCACGGTCTCGCTGATCGACGAGGACACCGACTCCGAGAAGCGCTACCAGATCGTCGGGGACATGGAAGCCGACGTCAAATCCGGCAAGATCTCGATTTCCTCGCCGATTTCGCGCGCGCTCATCGGCAAGAAAGTGGGCGACAGCGTGGAGGTGAACACCCCCGGCGGCGGCAAGAGCTACGAGATCGTGAAGATCGATTTCATCTGACGGCGGACGTTGCCCCGACGGACCCTGCCGTCGCAACGTTTGTCGGGGCGGCGGAAATGGGCTTTAATCGGGGCATGCCGACGTTTCGCCTGTTCCGTCTTGTCGCCCTTGCGGCGTTCTGCTGTTCCGCCGCGCCGGCTTTCGCCGTTGCGCCCGAATCGCCCGGGCAAGGGGCGGGTCAAGCCGCGGGGCAGGCGGCGAAACCGGCCGCTCACGGCGCGCCGCCGATTGCGGCGCAGGCGCGACGCAAGGCCATTGACGATCTGTTCGCGCGCCTGGGGCGCGCGCCCGACGGCGCGGCCGCCGCCCCGATTCGCGAAGTGATTCTCCGGCTGTGGGACCGTTCCGGCTCGCCGACCGCCGATCTGCTGATGGCGCGCGGGGAAAGCCTGCTGAAAAGCGGCAATGGACCGCAATCCGCGGCTCTGTTCGACCGGATCGTGACGCTTTATCCGGACTGGACCAGCGCCTGGCGGCGGCGGGCGCAATCGGCCTTGCTGCAGGGCGACAGCGAAGGCGCCATGCTCGATCTCGACCACGCCTTGTCGATCGAGCCGCGAAATTTCCTGGCCATGACCGAATTGGCGACGCTGATGCGCGCGGAGGGACGCGATGGCCCCGCGCTGGAGCTGATGCGACGGGCGCTGGCGCTCGACCCGCAGAACGACGATCTTCGCGCCGAGACGGAAAAGCTGGCGCGGAAGGTCGAGGGCGACCGGATTTAGTTTACACCGCCGCGCTGTGGCGGGCGGCGCGGGTCGGCAGATAGGCGTCGAAAGCCGCCGCGACGAGGCGCATGAAGGGGCGCCCGGCCTCGGTGATCGATACCCGTCGCCCCTCCTGGGTCGCAACCCCCTCCCGGATCAGTTGCGCCAGATCCTCCCGCGCCGCGTCGAAAGCCGTGGCGTCGCCCAGCATATGTTCGGCGATTTCGCCGTAATCGACCGAAAAATCGCACATCAGCCGCTCGATCACCGCCGCTCGCGCGCGGTCGTCGTTGCTGAAGGCGATCCCCTTCACGGTCGCGAAACGTCCCGCCTCGATGGCGCGCCGCCATGAGCCGACATCGGCGGCGTTCTGGACATAGCCCTGCGGCAGCCGGCCGATGGAGGAGGCGCCGAAGGGCAGCAGCGCCTCGGCCTGATCCACCGTATAGCCCTGGAAATTGCGCCGCAGTTTTTGCCCGCGCATGGCGACGGCCATCGGGTCGTCGGGCAAAGCGAAATGATCGAGGCCGATGGCGACATAGCCCCTGTCGGCCAATGTTTGTCGCGCGATCGCCGCCTGGCGCAGGCGTTCCGCCGCGCCGGGCAGGGCCGAGGCGTCGATCAATTGCTGGCGCTTGGCGAACCAGGGCGCATGGGCGTAGCCGAACAAAGCCAGCCGGCTCGGCGCGAGCGAGGCGGCGAGTTCGGCCGTGTTGACCACGTCTTCCTCGGTCTGGAAGGGCAGGCCATACATCAAATCGAGATTGATGGCGCGGAAACCGGCGACGCGCAGCAAGCCGACCGCGCGTTCGACTGTTTCAAAAGGCTGGATGCGGCCGATGGCCTGCTGGACATGCGGGTTGAAATCCTGCACGCCGAGGCTGACGCGGTTAAAACCGGCGCCCGCCAGCGCCAAAGCGAGATCGCCATTGACATAGCGCGGATCGAGTTCGATCGAAATTTCCGCGTCCGGAGCGAAATGGAAATGGCCGCGCAGCGAATCGGTCAGCGCACGCAACCGGGCGCCGCCGAGCAGACTGGGCGTGCCGCCGCCCCAATGGGCGTGGATCACCTCGCGCGCTGGCGAGGTTTTCGCCACCAGATCGATTTCGCGCGCCAGCACCTCGGCATAGGCGTCGAGCGGATCGTTGCTGCGCGTCGCTTTGGTATGGCAGCCGCAATAGGAGCAAAGCTCGCGGCAATAAGGCACGTGAAGATAAAGCGAGAGCTTCGTCGCGGCCGGCAGCGCGCCCAGCCAGCCGGCGAATTGATCCGGCCCGACGGCGTCCGAAAAATGCGGCGCGGTCGGATAGCTGGTGTAGCGGGGGACTGATTTTTCAGCCAGAACCAGATTGGACGGAAGAGCGCTCATCCGTTTTTTCTCTCACGGCCGAACGCGCCGCTCTTTGATGCGGATCAATGAAAGACGAAAAACGGAATCGAATCTGTGCTCTGCCCGGTCTTGCGCCCGGGCGCCCCGGCCGCGCAGAATAGGGGCCGGAGTATCCCATGCCGTCCCGATTTCCCGATTTTCGCGTCCTCGTGCCCCATCCCCTGCCGGTCGGGGGCCTCGTGCGGCTGAAAGACGCCTTCGACGCCGTGACGCTGTGGGACGCGCCCGACAAGGGCGCGGCCTTGCGCGCGGCAGCGTCCTCCGTGCGGGGGATCGCCTCGACCGGCGCGCAAGTCGTCGATGGCGCCTTCCTCGATCAATTTCCGAAACTCGAAATCGTCGCCAATTTCGGCGTCGGTTATGACCATATCGATCTCGCGGCGGCGCGCGCGCGGGGCATGGTCGTAACCAATACGCCCGGCGTGTTGGTGGAAGAGGTCGCCGATGCGGCTCTGGGCCTGCTGCTTGGCGCTGTGCGGCAATTGCCGCAGGCCGACGCCTTCGTGCGGCGCGGCGACTGGCTCACGCGCGGCTTTCCGCTATCCGCCTCGCTCAGGGGGCGGACGCTCGGCGTGTTGGGGTTGGGCGATATCGGCCGCGCCATCGCCCGGCGCGCCGAGGCGTTCGGCCTCAAGATCCTCTACCACAATCGCAGCCGCCGCGACGACGTCGCCTATGGCTATGCCGATTCGCCTTTGGCGCTGGCGCAAGCCTGCGACATATTGGTGGTGGCGGCGCCCGGCGGCCCGCAGACCCACCATATCGTCGATGCGGCGGTGTTGGAGGCGCTGGGGCCGCAGGGCGTGCTGGTCAATATCGCGCGCGGCTCGCTGGTCGATACGGCGGCGCTGATCGCGGCCCTGCAACAGGGAAAGATCCTCACCGCCGCGCTTGACGTATTCGAGACGGAGCCGGACGTTCCCGAGGCTTTGCGCGCCTTGCCTCAAGTCTTCCTCGCGCCGCATGTCGGCTCGGGATCGGTCGCGACGCGCGAGGCCATGGCCGGTCTCGTGGTCGACAATCTGACGTCATGGGCGTCCGGCGCCGGCGCCGTGACGCCATTGACATGAAGCCGAGCTGATTCCTGATGTCTCTTCCCGCTAGTCACCCCCCGGTCGCCCTTGGCAAAATCGGAATCCTTCTGGTCAATCTCGGCACGCCGGAGGGGACCGGCTATTGGCCGATGCGGCGCTATCTCGCAGAATTCCTGTCCGACCGGCGGGTGATCGAGACGCCGCGCGCGCTCTGGCTTCCGTTGCTGCATCTGGTGATCCTGACCACCCGGCCTGCGCGCCGGGGCCGGGATTACGCGACCATCTGGAACAAGGAGCGCGACGAGGGGCCGCTGAAGACAATCACCCGGTCACAGGCCGAAAGTCTCGCCGAGCGGATCGCGTCGGGCGCTTTCGGGCCGGGGAGCGACAAGATCGTCGTGGATTGGGCCATGCGCTATGGCGAGCCCGCAATGCCGGCGCGCATCAAGGCCTTGCAGGCGCAGGGCTGCGACCGGCTGCTGGTGATCCCGCTCTATCCGCAATATTGCGCCGCGACCAGCGCCACCGTGGCCGACCGCGCCTTCGACACGCTGAAAGCCCTGCGCTGGCAGCCCACCCTGCGCATCGCCGCGCCGTTCTACGACCGGCCGAGCTATATCGCCGCCATCGCGGCCAGCCTGCGCGAGGGGCTGGCGAAGCTCGATTTCGCACCCGAAAAAATCCTGGTCTCCTGGCACGGCGTCCCGCAGGACTATGTCGACAAGGGCGATCCCTATTATTGCCACTGCGCCAAGACCACCCGCCTGATCGGCGAGGCGACCGGGCTGGGCGATCGGCTGGAAATGACCTTCCAGTCGCGCTTCGGGCCGAAGGAATGGCTGAAGCCCTATACGATCGACACCGTCAAGGCGCTCGCCGCGCAGGGCGTCAAGCGGCTGGCGATCATCGCGCCGGGTTTTTTCGCGGATTGCCTCGAAACGCTGGAGGAGTTGGCGGTCGAGAACCGCGACGCCTTTCTTGCCGGCGGCGGCGAGCGTTTCGTCGTTCTGCCATGTCTCAACGATAGCATCGCCGGAATCGATGTGATCGCGGATGTGGCGCGGACGGAGGTTGCGGGATGGATTTGAGCGGGTTCTGCGTCGTGCAGACGACGATCGACGACGAGATTCGGGCGGAGGAGATCGCCGAGGCGCTGATCGAGCGCAAGCTCGCCGCCTGCGTCCAGATCGCGCTCGTGACCAGCCATTATGTCTGGAAGGACGCGCCCGCCAAGGAAAAGGAATTCTTGCTGTCGGCCAAGGCCCGCACCGCTGATTTCGACCTGCTCGCGGCGGCGATCCGCGAATTGCATTCCTACGAGACGCCCGAAATCATCGCCCTGCCGGTCGTGGCCGGGGCGGCGGCCTATCTCGACTGGGCGCGGCGGGCGACCGAGCGCGGAGCGCAGTGACGTCTCCGACGGCGCAGAACGTGGCGGCTTGTTAAGGCGCGCGGGCTAAATTCGCCGCCGATCCCGCCCTCGGAGCGTCGCGCTTGAGCAAGATTGGTCCTGTCCTTATCACCGGCTGTTCGAGCGGCGTCGGCCATGCCGCCGCGCTGGCCTTCCTCGCCGCCGGCTTCGAGACTTTCGCCACGGCGCGCGAGGTCGCGGCGATGGACGACCTGCGCGCGGCGGGCTGCCATTGCCTCGCCCTCGACGTCACGGATGAGAACGCGCGGCGCGCCGCCGTCGCCGCCGTCGAGGCGAAATGCGGCGCGGTCGGGATTCTGGTGAACAATGCCGGCTATGGCCAATATGGTGCGATCGAGCAGATCCCGCTCGACACCATGCGCCGCCAGTTCGAGACCAATGTTTTCGGCGCGATGCGGATGTCGCAGCTCGTGCTGCCGGGGATGCGCCGCGCGGGCCGGGGACGCATCGTCAATGTCAGCTCGGTGGCGGGGCGGGTCAGCGTTTTGGGCGGCGGCGCCTATCACGCCTCCAAATTCGCCTTGGAGGCGCTCGCCGACGCCATGCGGCCGGAAGTCGCGCCTTTCGGCGTCGCGGTGGTCAATGTGCTGCCGGGGCCGATCGCGACGCGATTCGAGGCGACCTTGCTGGCCTCCATTCCCAATTGCGGCCCGGACAGCCCCTATGCGGGATTTCGGGTCGACCTGATGCGGCGGATGCGCAAATTCCTGCGCGCCGGCGCCTTCGGCGTCATGACCGCCGATCAGGTCGCGAAAATCGTGTTGAAGGCGGCGACCGTGGCCCAGCCGCGCACGCGCTATCATGTCGGCGTCATCGCGCGTTTCGGGCCGCTTGGTCGGGCCGTGACGCCCGACCGGGTGGTGGATTTCGTGACGCGCCGCGACCTCGCGCGGGATTAATCGGCCTTTTCGGCGATCAGTTTCTTCTCCCAGGCCAGAGCCTGACGGACGATTTCTTCGAGATCGTCATGAATCGGCGTCCAGCCGAGTTTTTCTCGCGCCTTTTCATTGGCCGCGACAATGGCCGCCGGGTCGCCCGGACGACGGCCGGAAATCTTCACGTCGAAATCGACCCCGGAGACGCGCTTCACCGTCTCGACCACTTCCAGCACCGAATAGCCGCGCTCGTAGCCGCAATTGCACACCAAACTCTCGCCGCCAGCGCGCAGATGGCGCAGGGCGTCCATATGGGCGCGGGCGAGATCGGTGACCTGGATGTAATCGCGCAGGCAGGAGCCGTCCGGCGTCGGATAATCGGTGCCGAACACTTCCATGCCCGCACGCAGACCGAGCGCCGCCTGCACGGCGACCTTGATGAGATGGGTGGCGTTGCGCGACGACTGGCCGGCGCGGCCCTTCGGATCAGCGCCGGCGACATTGAAATAGCGCAGCGCGACATAGCGCAGGTCATGGGCGCGGGAGACGTCCTCCAGCATCCATTCGACCATCAGCTTGGAGCGGCCATAGGGCGAGACCGGCTTGAGGCTCTCGTCCTCCGTCACCGGATTCTGCTCCGGCTCGCCATAGACCGCCGCCGTGGAGGAGAAGATGAAATGTTTGACGTCGGCCTCGACCGCCTTGGCGAGCAGGCTGCGGGCGGAGGCGGTGTTGTTGTGGTAATAGCCGAGCG